>JAAZDU010000259.1 GCA_012512665.1 Bacillota bacterium
GGGGAACGTTATCAGAATTACCGCATTCTGCGCAGCGTAAAAAACAGGTTTGGCTCGACCAATGAGATGGGTATTTTTTGTATGGAGGATAAAGGTTTAAGCCAAGTGGACAACCCCTCTGCCTTTTTTCTCTCTGCAAATCGCGAAGAGGTTGCGGGCTCCGTAGTAACTGCCAGCATGGAGGGCAGCAGGCCTTTTATGGTGGAGATACAGGGCCTGGTTACCCCTGGTGCCTACGGGGGTAACCCGCGCCGGGTAGTTACAGGATTGGATAGTGGAAGGCTGGCATTAATCCTGGCTGTTCTAGAAAAAAGAGTAGGTCTACACCTGCAAGATCAGGATGTCTTTGTCAACGTAGTGGGCGGTGTCAAGCTGATGGAACCGGCTGTAGACCTGGCACTAGCCCTGAGCCTGGTTTCCTCTTTCCGCGACAAACCGGTCCGGACAAAAGACTTTGCGGTCGGTGAGATAGGTCTTACTGGTGAGATCAGGCCTGTCCAGAAAATAGAAGAACGTATCTGGGAGGGGGCTAAACTAGGGTTTGGCAGGTGCATTCTGCCAACTGCCAATTATGAAAAAATTAGGCCTGATAAAATTAAAAAGCTGCCAGGCGACTTCGAGCTGGTTCCTGTTGATCAGCTTTCTCTTGCTTTAGAATTAATTGTTGAAAAATGAATTTACGTTTTTAAAATAGGTGGGCTTAAGATAGGCGAAAATGTCCGAGGGTATCAAGGCGCTTAAGTTCTTTGTCAATGATCTCCTCCAGGCTTAACCCCAGCAGGTGGCAGATAGCCGCCAGGTAAAAAAGGCTGCTCCCTATTTTTTCTTCGATGACCTCCCGGCAATGCTCACACAAATTGCCTTCCAGGTGAGACTGCAGGTATTTTCGGCATTCACACAGGGATGCTTCCAGGGGAAAATGCTGCTTGCGCGCGTTGATAGAAAGACAGCCGCAGTAGGTAACTGTCTTAACCAAGGCGCGATTTACCCTGCTAGCTGCCTCCTGGTATTTGGAGAGGCTGTCTAAAATACTGCGGTGTAAAAGGAGTGTTTCAGATACTTTATCTTGAAATCTGGCAATAGCTTCGCTTTTGGTATCCATCCAAGTCACCTTCTTTTCTAACTTGTCTTAATTATAATTTTAACAACTTGTCTTTGTCAACATTTATGCATGGCTTCGATCCTGTCAAGCTACTGTAGGCTTAAAAAAATCAGCTCTCATTTAGATAACTCCCCGGACCAAGCTGAAGGAAATTCTAGGGCTTTGGTGGGCGATAAAGCATTTTTTTTTGTACTTAGTGCTTTTAGATTAATTTCCTTAAGGCTTACTAAAAATAATCTTCTCTCAAAGGAGGAAAACAGTAATTTTTGTAGAATTATAAGAATAATTAAAAACATATACGATATGCAAAGTATGAAACACCAAATATATTATCCGATATACCATTTAGCCCCCTGAATCATGATGAGCAGTAGGCAGATAAGCATCAGCACACATCGCGCAAGCTCGGGAAATAGCCTCGATGATCTTTTTATAGCCGGTGCAGCGGCATAAATTACCGGAAATGGCCTCCTTATGAGGTTCCAAATGTATTGATAACCGGGTTTGTATTGTTTTTACAGCTGTGTTGTCTGCGATTCTTTTGTGGACAGGTAGTTACAAGATTGTTGAAAGGTTTCTAGTATTTGCGGTGGCAGTTATGACCTTTATTTTCTTAGTTACAGCCGTAGCCATTCGGCCTTCAATAGCCGAAATAATGAAAGGCTTGCTCATGCCGTCAGTGCCACCGGATTCAATTATGACTGTCGTTGGTTTAATAGGCACAACAGTCTTCACTTATGCATTTTTTATGCAATCCTCAGCAGCTAAAACAAAATGGAGGGAGGCAAGTCCGGAGAATATAGCTGCGTCGCAATTTGATACTTACTTAAGCATAGGTGTAGGCGGGTTGATTTCGATAGCTATAATCATAGTAGCGGCAGGAATGCACGGCAGGGGTATCGAGATCACAAATGCCGGGCAGATGGCTATTCAGTTAGAGCCTGTTCTTGGCCCCTGGGCGCGATACTTTTTTGGTGTTGGTTTGTTTGTCGCCGGATTAACTTCAACAATAACAGCCCCCCTAGCTACTGGTTTTGCTTTGACGGAAATATTTGCTTTAGACACAGATATTAAATCCAGCATGTTCCGAGTATTTATGGGTATTATTCTGTTGACCGGGGCTGTGGTAGGAATTGCATTTGGAAGATCTCCTGTGCAGGCTATCTTGCTGGCACAGGCTGCCAACGGTATCCTGATGCCCATCTCTGCTGTCTTTGTACTTCTAGCTGTGAACAATAAAAATATTGTGGGCGAGTACACTAACAAACCTATCAACAATATCCTTGGCTGGTTGGTGGTGTTGGTGGTCTTCGGCCTAGGTATTCGCATGTTGCTAACAGCTTTTGGGGTTATATAGTGGTTTTGAACCATAATTGGTGGCTTTTTTAGTGTGCGACGGGTGTACCGTCGTGTAGAAGGGGGCAAAGCGCCCCCTTCTAATTTATACCGCTTTATACCGCACAAATATTTATCAAAACAGATTTACATAAACAGGATTAAGAGTTAGTTTTTTTAGCTTAATTTCGTTGACTTTTAGACAGCGATGTGTTACAATAATTATTTTTTTGACAAATTATTTGTTATATGTTACAATAATCCCATATTAGTTTTCTTTAAGAGGCAGGGAGCCCATATGCATTAATTTATTAAAGCCTATTGTGGAACGGCTTTATTTTGGTTATGCGGTCTTTCTGTTTGCCAGGCTCTGGCATTTTAGAGGAGGCAGTTGGATGTTTAGTATTGGTGATAAAGTTGTGTACCCAATGCATGGGGCGGGCATTATTGAAGCTATTGAAGAAAAGGAAATACTTGGAAGAAAGAAAAAGTATTATATTATGAATATGCCCATCGGGGAAATGAAGGTTATGATACCTCTCGATAATTCAGACCAGATAGGCTTGCGGGAAGTCATTGACAGGCAAAGTGTGAAAAAAGTTTTTCAGATTTTAAGAGAATACAATGCCCAGATGCCTGCCAATTGGAACCGCCGCTACCGTGCAAATTTGGATAAGATTAAAAGCGGTAATATTTTCAAAGTTGCAGAAGTGGTACGAAATTTGATGTTGCGTGAAAAAGATAAAGGGCTCTCTACAGGAGAACGCAAAATGTTGGAAAGTGCCAAGCAGATCCTTATTAGCGAGCTAGTTTTGGTTCAGGGAGTTGATGTGTCAGAGATAAATGACGCCTTGGATTCCCTTTTCCAGGAACATCAGGAGTGATGTTCTTTTTTTTGTACATTGTGCAAAGTATGTATTGAAGCTTGAATTTGGTTAAAAATATAAGTTATAATGAACAAAAGGAAAGGAGGTGTACATATTTTGCTGAGAGCTACTATCCGCGTCATTTTGTCCATAATTGCCTTTGTAGCGGGTTATGAATTTTTCAATGTGGGGGTTTCATCCCTTTTAACCGCCTCAAGCCTTCCCTTTCAACCTCCTACAGGAATGTGGTTTTCAATTGCGGGTGGTTCCTTGACAGGAATCATATTTTATTTCATTATCCCAAGATTTATGGACTACCTGGCGCGCCTGGCCTCGTGGACAGACGCTAAATTGAAATCAATTCCTACCCTGGACATTGCCCTTGCTGTTTTGGGTTTGTTAGTAGCTTTACTTATCGGACTTTTACTTAGTTTTATCCTCGGCAAAATACCCTGGGTCGGCCCCTATCTTTCCCTGGCAGTAACCATGATCCTGGCCTATTTGGGAGTTACTTTTGTTTTAAACCGTAAGGATGAGTTTGCTTTTCTTAATAACCTTTTTACCCGACGCTCTGCCTCTCGGAAAGCCGGATCTTCTGTCAAAGTGCTCGATACCAGTGTTATCATCGATGGGCGCATTATGGATATTTGTCAGGCAGGCTTTTTAGAAGGCGAACTTGTTGTGCCCTCCTTTGTTCTGGAAGAGCTGCGCCATATCGCTGATTCGCCAGATATCCTTAAACGAAACAGGGGGCGGCGTGGGCTGGATATTTTGAATAAGATGCAAAAAGAAATGGGCTTACCGATCACCATATCAAGCCGCGACTTTGATGATATTGCAGAAGTTGACAGCAAGCTGGTAAAGCTGGCGCAGATCCTAAACGGTAAAATTGTTACCAATGATTTTAACTTGAATAAAGTCTGCGAGCTGCAGGGTGTGCCAGTTTTAAATGTTAACGAACTTGCTAACGCTGTCAAGCCTGTAGTTTTACCGGGAGAAGAGATGAATGCCCAGATCATTAAAGACGGAAAAGAAGCAGGGCAGGGTATAGCCTACCTGGAGGACGGCACCATGATTGTCGTAGAAGGCGGTAGGAAACATATTGGGGATACTATCGAAGTTTTGGTAACTAGCGTCCTCCAAACAGCCGCCGGCCGTATGATTTTTGCTCGTCCTAAAAATAGTATATCTTCTGAAAGGGTTCCTGCCAACAAATGAAATTTTGTTTACCAGCCGAAAGAGAAAAAGTAGCGCTTTTAATACCGGCAGCGGGACGCGGTTTGCGCATGGGTGGCCATTCTCCCAAGCAATATCTTGAGCTTTTAGGCAAGCCATTAATCGTTCATACTTTGGAAAAATTTATTTCTATTGCTTTTTTTAAACAAATTGTAATAATAGTTGCCAGAGAGGAAGAAAATTTATGCCGGAAGATTTTGGCAAGCCATTTTCCCCGGCATAAATTTACTTTTTGTTTAGGAGGAGCTGAAAGGCAGCAGACTGTGGCAAAAGGCCTTGCCTGTCTGGATGGGGAGATAAACCTGGTCTGTGTCCATGATGCTGTTCGCCCCCTGGTAGAACATGCTGTTATTGTGGAGGTTCTAAAAGCTGCTGCCAGTTTTGGGGCGGCTACTGATGCCGTCAGGGTTAAAGATACCATAAAAATTTGTACAGCTGATGGTTTTGGTGCTAAGACATTGCAGAGGGACGAGCTGGTAGCTGTTCAAACTCCCCAGGCTTTTCACCGTGAACTTTTAGAGGAGGCTCACCGCAGGGCAGAAGAGTTAAATTATACTGCTACCGATGATAGCTCCCTGGTTGAGAAGCTTGGCCGACGTGTTAAGCTGGTGGAAGGCAGTTATACCAATATTAAAATAACAACGCCCGAAGATATGTTATTGGCCCAGGTCTTATTGCACAGGAAGCAAGGTAAAGGAGATGGTTTTATTTGCGTATAGGTTTGGGCTATGATGTCCACAAACTTGTACCGGGGCTGCCCCTTATCCTGGGTGGAGTAAATATTCCCTTTCATTGCGGTTTGGAAGGCCATTCTGATGCCGATGTTTTGGTCCACGCAATCATCGATGCCTGTCTAGGGGCCGCAGCTCTGGGAGATATCGGGATCCACTTCCCTGACAGCGATGCCCGTTATAAGAATATTTCCAGCCTTTTTCTTTTGCAAAAGGTTTCCGCCCTCTTGCGGGATGAAGGTTTTCAGATAGAGAATATTGATTCGGTGATAGTTGCCCAGCGGCCCAAATTATCTCCCTATTATGCTCAGATGATCTCCAATATAGCGAAGGCAGCAAAGCTTTCCCCTTCCAGGGTGAACGTTAAAGCCACCACGGCCGAAGGTTTGGGTTTTACCGGTCAAGAATTGGGCCTGGAAGCAAAAGCAATTGTCTTGTTGACATCATCAGCAGGAAAAAATATAATATAATAACATCGACAAATTGTTAATAAAGTTAAAGGTAATGAGAGGGAGAAGTACCCTTACCTGTAACCCCCAGAGAGGAAGCCCTTAAGGCTGTGAGGTTTCCGGTGAAAGGAAGGGGAAAGTGCGCCCTTAAACTGGTTCCCTGAAAGTAATAACAAGTAGGGGAAACCCGGCTCCAACCGTTATTGACTTGAGAGGAACAAGCTTTGTTGTTGGCTGTTCCAAACAGGGTGGAACCGCGGCATGTAATGTCGCCTCTGTCGAAATTGAGGCGGCATTTTTATTTTAAGTCGAGGAGGCTGCTTTTTCATGTTTGCTGCGCTGCGAGAAGACATTAGGGCGGTTTTTGAAAGGGACCCTGCGGCTAAAAGCATACTGGAAGTAATATTGTGTTATTCAGGTCTTCATGCTGTTATCTTGCACCGCATAGCTCATTTTTTTCATAAAAGGGGTTTTATTTTACTGCCGCGCCTCATTTCCCAGTTCTCCCGCTTTATAACTGGCATTGAAATACATCCCGGAGCTGTTATCGGCCGCCGCTTTTTTATAGACCACGGTATGGGCGTGGTTATCGGGGAGACTACAGAGATAGGAGATAACGTGACCATCTACCAGGGTGTAACCCTTGGAGGGACCGGTAAGGAAAAAGGCAAGAGGCACCCCACGGTGGGCAACAACGTGGTGATAGGCGCAGGCGCAAAAGTGCTGGGCCCTATCATCATTGGCGACGGGGCCAAGATAGGCGCCGGCTCAGTTGTTCTAAAAAATGTTCCTCCAGGGGCTACAGTTGTTGGCATCCCGGGGCGGGTTGTGCTCTACAAAAAAGAACGCATTCATCCCGTAGATTTGAATCATACCGATCTTCCGGACCCAGTGGCGGATCTGCTCAACGTTTTGCAAAATCAGATCGATGATTTGCGCTACCAGATGGAACATTTGCAACGCCTGCATTGCTATGGAAAAGTGGGGCGTGAGCAGTGTGTCGAGGAGGATGATAGGAGTGGAAATAAAGCTATTTAATACGCTTACACGCCGCAAGGAAACCTATGTCCCCACGGTAGAGGAGAAAGTAAATATGTATGTATGTGGTCCAACTGTTTATGATTATTTTCATATAGGTAATGCGCGGGTTTTTATTGTCTTTGATGTTATCCGCCGCTATCTCCAATACAGAGGCTATAGGGTTAAATATATCCAGAATTATACTGATATTGATGATAAGATGATCAAACGCGCCTCTGAAGAGGGGATATCAGTAAAGGAATTGGCAGAAAAATTCATCAAAGCTTACCAGGAAGATGCTTCCTGGCTGGGGGTCAGGCCCGCTGACTTTCATCCCAGGGCAACAGAGCATATAGGGGATATAATAGAGATTGTAAAAAAGCTGGAAAAAAAGGGCCTTGCATACAGGATAGGTGGCGATGTTTATTTTTCTATCAAAGATTTTCCCGGCTATGGAAAGCTTTCTGGACAGGACCCGGAGGAGCGGGAGGCAGGGGCCAGGGTTGAAGTTGATCTGAAGAAAAAGCATCCCATGGATTTTGCCCTCTGGAAGGCAGCCAAACCAGGTGAACCCTGCTGGGAGAGCCCCTGGGGTAAAGGGCGCCCCGGCTGGCATATCGAATGTTCCTCCATGGCTATGCGCTATCTAGATGGAGTTGTAGATATTCATGCCGGCGGGCAGGATCTTATTTTCCCCCACCATGAAAATGAAATTGCCCAGAGCGAGGGAGCTTATGACCGTTCTTTTGCCCGTTACTGGCTCCATGCCGGTTATCTCAATATAAATGAAAAGAAGATGTCCAAATCCCTGGGCAATGTTCTTACCATAAGAGAACTTAAGGAGAATTACAGCCCTCTGGCCATCCGCTATTTCATGCTTTCTGCCCACTACCGCCACCCCATTAATTTTAGCTACAGCCAGCTGGAGCAGGCCGAGAGCGCCGTCAAAAGATTAAATATCCTGGTAGAAAATATAAAAGATCGCCTGCAGAGAATAAAAGGCTCTTCCGAAGAGGCTCACCCCGCCCCAGAAGAACGGGGAATGAGCCTGCGGGTGGAGCAATTTAGAAAAAAATTTCTGGCAGCGATGGACGACGATTTCAATACGGCCGATGCCCTGTCAGTTCTCTTTGAGCTGGCCAGGGAGACCAATATTTATCTCGATCATAAAGAAAGGCAGGATCCAGCGCTGCTCCAGGATATCCTTTCCTTCTACCAGGAAGCAAATGAGGTTTTAGGTTTTCTGGAGCAAAAAGAGGCTCCGCTGACGACAGATTATATAGAGGAAATGATTGCCCGCAGGGAAAAAGCCCGCCGGGAGCGAGACTGGGCTACAGCCGATAGCATAAGAGATAAACTTAAGGAGCAGGGTGTGACGCTGGAAGATACTCTCCAGGGGACCCGCTGGCGTTTTAGCTAATGCTTTTCTAAGTTTGCTGGATAGCTGAGAGAAAGGACTGGTAAAATGACTTCTCCTTCTTGCCGGGTTAAACTTATCCGCTATACCCCCGACCCTGAAAAGCTGGTGGCAGCAGCTGCCAGGCTCTGTTATTCTCCTGCTGGCGTGGAGGAGCTTTCAGAAAAGCTGACAGAAGAGGAAACGCAAAAATTTCTCTCCCTCCTTTTGCGCTTGGGGCACGAAAGCCCTATAGAGCACGTAAGCTTTACTTTTGCCGCTGAAGGGGTAAGCCGGGTGCTGACGCACCAGCTGGTCCGCCACCGCCTTGCCTCCTATTCCCAGCAATCGCAAAGGTATGTGCGCATAGATAATTTTACCTATGTCGTGCCCCCTTCAATTCAGCAGGTTCCCGAGGCAGAAGAGCTTTACCATAAGCTGATGAAGCAGGCTGAAAGCACTTATGCTGCCCTTACCAAAATTTTAGAAGAAAAAGCCGCTTCTTCACTGTCAAAAGAGAGGGCAAGGGGTAAAAAAGCTATTGAAGATGCCCGCTATGTGCTGCCGCATGCCTGTGAAACAAAAATTGTCTTTACTATGAACGCCCGCTCACTTTATAACTTTTTTAGATTGCGCTGCTGTAACCGTGCCCAGTGGGAGATCAGGGAGATGGCCAAGGCCATGTTAAAGGAGGTAAAAAAAATAGCCCCTACTCTTTTTGCCCATGCCGGCCCGCCCTGTCTCACTGCCCCCTGTCCTGAAGGCAAAATGAGCTGCGGCCTGCAGGATGAGGTGCGCCGCGAGTTTAAAAACATCTAAAGGCAGCCTGACCTGAACTTTTTCCTGTTTTGCAGGCATCTTTTTTCCAGTTAAGCCCGGTGCATATATAATGTAATATTTTTTATGGGTTACTAAATATTGGAGGATTTTTTAATTATGGAATATATAGCCGGTCGCCAGCCCCTGTTAGAAGCACTCAAAGCGGGGCTGCCACTTAAGAAAATTTACCTGGCAGAAAGCCTGCAGGGGAAAGCAGCGGAGCAGGTGTGTTTACTTGCCCGCCAGCAGGGTATTCCAGTAGAAAATATCCCCAGGCGCCAGCTGGATAGGATGGTTTCTACCGATTTAAACCATCAGGGCATGTTGGCCCAGGCTGAACCGCTGCCAAATTATACCCCTTCCGATCTGCTGGCGAGGGCGCGCAAGCTCCAGGAAACCCCTTTTATCCTCTTGTTGGATCACCTCCAGGGCCCCTTTAACCTGGGGAACCTGATTCGAACGGCAGCAGGCTTAGGCGTGCACGGTGTTGTTATTCCCAAGCGTCGCTCTGCCGACCTGACTCCAGCGGCAGCTAAAGGGGCTGCCGGAGCTCTTTCTTGGGTTCCTGTTGCCAGGGTGGGCAGCCTGGCCCAGGCCCTGAACTATTTCCAGCAGGAGGGCCTGTGGGCTGTTGGAGCCGAAGCGGGGGCAGGCAAGCCTTTTTACGAGCTGGATTATAAGATGCCCCTGGTCTTGCTCCTGGGAGGAGAGGATAAAGGCCTTTCTCGCCTTTTGAAAGAAAGGTGCGACTTTTTAACCCATCTTCCCATGGAGGGGAAAATAAATTCTTTTAATGTGTCTGTCGCCGGCGCCCTAATCATGTACGAAGTTTATCGCCAGAGGAAAGGTTGGGTGAAGTAAATGTTCACCTGGTTGATTGTTGACGGCTACAACGTGA
>JAAZDU010000260.1 GCA_012512665.1 Bacillota bacterium
GGCGCGCGTTTAATAATTATTATAACACATGATGCGGGAAAAACAAGTATTTCGGTATAGTCCCTGTTTTTACTTGTGATAATGTCACCTTGTAATTAACTTGATAAAATGATAATTAATCTGCAATTGTATAAGAATCTAAAAACTCCTGGAACTTGTTTTTGGCCTCTATATATTCAGCTTCCTTAAGCTCCAATTCCTCTTTAGCTATTTTACCGGCCTCCAGTTTTTCTGCAGCCAATTCAAGCTCAAGCTTTTTGATTTCATAGTCCTGGCGCAATATGGTTCCCAAACGGTATTTGTCCAGTTATGAAAGCCTAAATACTGTGTTTCCCAACCGGTATTTCCCAGTGCCTCCATTTCCTCCTTTGAAATTTTCCCTTCGGCTTTTTCCGTCAGCAGTCGAAAACTCTTTAACGCGTCAAATATTTGCTCGGTTCGGTAGGCAGCTTCTTCAGCATTAAATAACTCATCCAGGTTTACAGGTTCAGGTAAATTTTTTACATGAAAATCATCTGTTATTTCTAAACCATTACCAGTATCATTTTCTTGCTCTTGCACCTGTTCCTGTTGTTCGTTATGCGGGTTGCCCGACCCTGCCTCCTCGGACTGCTCACCGTTAGCCCCCTCAATACATCCCGAAACCAATAAGGACCCTGAAACTAATAAGGCCAGGGTAATGAAGACAACGGCAATCTTACTTATTTTTAAGCGGTTTTTCATTAAAGAAACCCTCCATCTTTGTATTAAATTTTACTGTACTGTTATATAGACGTGGAAAGCGGCTGCAAAGTTCGAGCAAAAAACATAATCGTCTTTTACAGCAATTGAGATAAAACGCTTCTGTGCCAACATCTTCAAGGAAATTAAATTTATTCTATAAACACTCTCTAGAAACACCTTGACAAAAAGAAAAAGTTAGACTAGTCTAATCTAGAGAGCAAAGTTAGACGAGTCTAATTAGATGACTCTAAGTTTTATGTACAAAAAATATATTAATTAATAAATGATACCAATATGCTTTGGCTGATAGGAGCTTACACGGAGGTGGAAGCAGTTATGGAAAAAGGATGCTTGCTGACTTTCAATCAGGGTGATACCGGAAAAGTAAAGCTAATTAACGCCGGTAGAGCTGCCACCCGCAGGCTCTATGAAATGGGTTTTAATACCGGAGCACCGGTCAAAATAATTAAAAACAACTGCGGACCGGTTATTGTAAGTTTGGCTGGAAATAAAATCGCCCTGGGGCGTGGACTGGCAGCAAAAATAATTTTAGAAAAAGAGGGCTAGTTTCAGCTTGAGAAAGAGGTGTTAGAATGAACTCCGGCACTATAGCACTGGTTGGTAATCCTAACAGCGGAAAAACAACTCTTTTCAACGCTCTAACCGGTTCCAACCAATATGTTGGCAACTGGCCCGGAGTTACCGTGGAAAAAAAAGAAGGAAAATTTGAGTTTGAGGGGAAAAAATACCATGTAATCGACCTTCCAGGAACCTATAGCTTGGGAGCCTATTCCGAAGATGAAGTGATCGCCAGTGATTATATCCTCACCGGTAATCCTGATATCATTATCAATGTGGTCGATGCCGGTAACATAGAAAGAAATTTATACCTGACAACCCAATTGCTGGAGATAGGTAAAAAAGTTGTTCTGGCTCTAAACATGATAGATGAGGCGGATAAGAGAAAGATTGAGTTCGATATCCCAGGCTTAGAACAAAAATTGGGAATTCCAGTTGTGCCGACCATAGCCTCCAAGGAAATTGGAATTAAGGAGCTAATAAAAAGAACTGTCGAGGCTATGAATAACGGGGTAGTTACTAAAAACCCCCTCCGCTACAACGATACTATTGAACACCATATTGATCATTTGACGAAAGCTTTGGAAAAGGTAAATTTACCCTACCCCGCCAGATGGACGGCACTGAAACTCTTAGAAGGAGATACCGGGATTTTCCAGAAACTCAAGGATTACCAGTACTTTGAAGCTTTAAAAGATATCGAGGATTTTTATAAATATCACAGCCAGGAAAACTTTGAATTGGAAATTATCGACTCCCGCTACGCCTTTGCCCATTGGGTGACAGAGGGAACCGTCCACAGGCCGGAGGAAGAAGTCATAACCCTTACCGATAAGATCGATAAGATTATTACCAGTAGATATCTCGGAGTTCCCATTTTTGCCTTGATTATGCTCCTCGTTTTTCAACTGACCTTCAAGATAGGGGGAGATATTTTAGGGGAATACCTTGCTAGTATAATAGAAAGTCTTGGTGGACTAGCAGAAACCTTTCTTGCTTATATTAATGCCCCCGGTTGGCTTATTGCTTTCATAATCGATGGAATAATCAACGGCGTCGGTGCAGTTATTGAGTTCATCCCCATCATTGTTGTTTTATACCTATTATTGGGCTTCTTAGAGGATAGTGGCTACATGGCCAGGGCTGCTTATGTCTGGGATGAGCTGATGCGGAGATTGGGCCTACAGGGTAAAGCCTTTATCTCCATGATCATCGGCTTTGGCTGTAATGTGCCTGGAATTATGTCAACCAGGACCATGGACAATCAAAAGGATAAAATGATAACCACACTAATCATTCCATTTATGTCCTGCGGAGCCAAGTTGCCGATCTATTCGGTATTTATCGCTGCCTTTTTCCCCAACCACGGCGGTTTGCTCTTGTTTTTACTCTATGCTTTAGGCATAATAATAGGGCTGATCATGGCAAAAATATACAGCAAAGCCCTATTCCCAGGAAAGTCATCCTATTTTATAATGGAATTACCTTCTTATAGGATGCCGACCTTGAAAAATATTTTGCGGAACATGTGGGATAATGTTTATGGTTTTATTGAAAGGGCCGGGACGATAATCTTTGCAGTAATCACTTTGCTCTGGGTTGTCGCAGTCTTACCTGTTTCTGCCGCCCCCTACAGTGAATTTAGTATCCTGGGAAGAATCGGCACCTTCATAGCACCACTTTTTAAACCGGCGGGCTTTGGCACCTGGCAGGAAGCCGTTGCCCTGTTTGCAGGCATACCTGCTAAAGAAGCTGTTATTGGCACCTTAGGGATGTTGTATGCCGGGGAATATCTCGAAGGAGGGAATTTTTTAGTTAACGCTATACAGCAACATTTCACTCCTTTAACCGCCCTATCATATATGGTTATGACCCTCCTTTATACACCTTGTGCCGCCGTCCTGGGGACTGTTAAGAAAGAGACAAATTCACGAAAATGGACTATTTTTGTGGCGCTGGTAAACTTTGCCATCGGCTGGCTCGTGGCCGTCATTATTTTCCAAATCGGCTCCTTATTGGGTTTTAGTTAATTTATAGGGAGTGGCCTTCATTGCTCAAAGAAATTTTAAGGATCATAGGGCGGGAAGGTTACATTTCCCGCCCTAAGCTGGCGGCAGAATTAAATATCTCCAAGGTGCTGGTCGATGACGGCATCAGCCAGCTTTTACGGATGGGCTACATTTTAGAGGATAAAAACGGAGAGGGTTGTTCAAGCTTCTGCAGCAGCTGCTCCCGGGCAAAAGCTTGCAGTAAGGAAGTTGTAAAAACCTTTAAGATCTCCGAGAAGGGCCAACGGCTGTTACAGGCAAGCAGTTAGCTACTGTGCCTGCTGTTACCATTTTTTTGGGGGGAGGGATAATTTGTGGTTTATAATAAATACTCCCATTCAGAAGAAGATTACTTAGAGGCCATTTACCTTATTGGCCTAGAAAACGAAGCGGTTCGGGTAAAAGATGTGGCACAGGCTATGGGGGTTACTATGCCTTCAGTAGTAGCGGCTATAAAAAGCTTATCGGGGAAAGGCCTGGTGGAACAGGAACAATACGGGAGTATTGAATTGACCAACGCCGGGAATAAGGTGGCCCAAGATGTTTACAAAAGACATCAGACTTTATATGACCTCTTTTCTGAAGTCCTGGGGCTGGAACCGGAAGTTGCGGAAAGAGATGCCTGCCAGGTAGAGCATTATCTTTCGCCGGAAACAGGGCGTAGACTTTCAAAGATGGTGGAATATATCCGCAGTTGCCCCATCGGTGATAAACAGGCGATATTTTTAGAAAGATTTAGGCAGTATGTCAAAACCGGCCAGAAGCCGGAACCCTGTTGTGGCTGCCCCATGAACGAAGCACAAGAAGGATTATGAAGCCGGCTGCCCACTTTAGAGGGACACACCAAAAGGGGAGATTAAAAAATAAATGTCTCCCCCTTTTTATTTGAGTCTGTAAATATTCTGTGCATTTAATTAACGGGAAAGAGTTACGCAGAATTTTTTACAGAATCAACTGTGGTTGTGACAATTAAAATCTTTGGCTTATTATTTGTGCTAAAAGCTTTTATGCCATAATTCTACGATAACTAATTCAGGCCTATTATTAACTCGCAAGGGGAAAATACTGTTACCTAATCCACGGCTGACAATCATTTTTGTCTGCTTCTTCTCATATACACCTTCAAAATATTTAGGAAAAAAGCCCTGATTCGGTGCAACAAGTCCTCCGAAAAAGGGCAATTTAACTTGTCCGCCGTGAGCATGACCACTCAATACTACGTCAATATTATTCTCCACATAAAGACCGAACAACTCCGGCCTATGTGATAATAAAATGGTGTATTTATTACTCTCTCCTAACATGTTTTTTAATTTAGCATTAATCATAGCTGTCTTTTCATATGTACCATGCGCTGTTGTAAAATTCGGGTCATTGAGCCCTAATAACTGCATAGTCGCCCCGGCATATTCTATTGTGATTTTCTCATCTTCCAGTATGTTCACACCCGCCATGAGCATTTGTTTTTTTAGCTCTTTATATTGAGCAGACCTTGCTTCATGGTTGCCGGTAACATAATAAACCGGGGCAATTTTAACAGCACCATTGACAAATGCCATTGCTTTGGCAAGTTCAGGGCGGTTTGAATCAATCAGGTCCCCCGTAACAGCAATGATATCCGGTGCCGCCTTTTCGACCGCCTTGAGCAGCCTGTTTTGTTCGTTGCCATACTCTGTATTATGTAAATCCGATATATGAGCGATCGTAAACCCGTCAAGTTCGGCAGAGATTTTTTCACTTCTGATGTTGACATGCGTGATTTGCATTGAGCTATTCCCCCACCACAACCACACGGAAAAGGCAATGATAAAAATAACAGTGAATAATTTTCCACATCTCTTGCTGCGCTCCTTTGTTGTTGTCTCCACAGGAGCAACCCCCTTTTTAAAACCGCTATTATAGATAATTACTTCTAACTATACTATTATATCAAAAGAATTTTCATCAAAGATTAAATTATCCATTCGCATTTTAGAAACAAGCAGCGTTAAGCATAACGACGCTGCTTGTTTAACTTTGGCAGAAAGTATTTGAAAGAAAGTCTTATAGCATGTTAATATTAATATCAGTGCAGTTCCGCAGACATGTGTATAAGGCGTAACTAAATGATATAACTAATAGCACATATGCAGAGACTGTTTATCCTAACAATCGGAGGTAATTTATTTGATTGCACATTACGATAGTCTAGAAAAAGTCCTTGAGTGCTTACAGGTTGACCCGGAACGAGGATTAAGCGAGAGCGAAGCTTCAAATCGGCTAAAAAAGTATGGGGAAAACAAGCTTCAAGAGAGGAAAAAGAAAACCAATATAGAGCGCTTCTTTGATCAATTCAAAGATGTTATGATATTGATTCTTATTGTTGCCGCTATTATCTCCTTTATCGTTGCATGGTATGAGAAAGAAGGATTTTTTGAACCAGTACTGATTTTAGTTATTGTTGTGCTTAATGCTTTAATGGGTGTTATTCAAGAGAGCAAAGCCGAAAAGGCACTTGAAGCCCTAAAAAATCTTTCAGCACCATTTTCTAAAGTTATACGTGATGGAAAAGAGCAAGTTATCGATGCTTCAAAATTAGTTCCCGGTGATATCATCCGTTTAGAGGCAGGCGATTTTATCCCGGCGGACGCAAGAATCATCAGTTCTGCCAGCCTGAAAGCCGAAGAATCAGCACTGACAGGGGAGTCAGTTCCTTCCGAAAAAGATGCTTCTGCAATTGTGGAGGAAAATGCTGCTCTGGGCGACAGGCGCAATATGGTCTATTCCGGCTGCAGCATTACCTATGGGCATGCGAAAGCAGTTGTTGTTGCAACCGGCATGAAGACAGAAGTGGGGAAAATTGCGAATTTGCTTGAATCCGAGTTTGACGAGCAAACACCCCTCCAGCAGAAACTTGCACAACTTGGTAAATATTTGGGTCTCGCAGCGCTTGCAGCATGTGCTGTGATCTTTATTATCGGTCTGTTGGATGGCATGGATGTGTTGGATATCTTCATGATATCCGTATCACTGGCTGTTTCAGCTATCCCCGAGGGCTTGCCGGCTATCATAACTATTGTTCTCTCCATCGGAGTACAGCGCATGGTCAGAAAAAATGCCATTATCCGAAGACTACCTGCAGTAGAAACCTTAGGCTGTGCCTCCGTTATCTGTTCTGATAAAACAGGTACACTTACACAAAACAGAATGACCTTGGTTAAAGCTTTTGCTGCCGGCACTTCCAAACCTGAAGATATAAGCGAAAACAACTCTCAGGAAGTTAAAAAGCTTCTACAGTATGCAGCTCTTTGCTGCGACGGCTATGTGGAGTTTTCCGATGGCAAAGAACAACATGTAGGTGATCCCACCGAAACAGCCATTGTGCTTGCTGCACATAAAAACGGTATGCCGAAGGATAAGCTAAGCACACTGTATCCACGGCTGGCGGAGGTTCCCTTTGATTCCAACAGGAAGCTCATGACGACAGTAAACCTTATTGACGGGAAAAACATTGTTATTGTCAAGGGGGCATTTGATGTTCTGGCAGGCAAATGTATAGACGGGGATGTTGAGGCCGGCAGAAAATACAGCGACCAGTTAAGCAAAGAGGCATTAAGGGTGCTGGCAGTTGGATACAAGGAAATTGACACGATACCAGCGACACCCACAACTGAAGAGCTTGAAAGCGGGCTCATCTTCATGGGCCTGCTAGGCATGATTGATCCACCGAGGCCGGAAGCACAGAAAGCGGTTGCTGAGTGCCGCCGTGCAGGTATCAAGCCTGTGATGATCACCGGTGACCATGTTATAACAGCCTCGGCTATTGCCAAGCAGCTTGGCATCCTGCTCGATGGTGACGAAGCCATAACAGGAAGCGAGCTTGCTAAGATGTCTGAAGAAGAGTTGAAGGAAAGGGTGCGCAGCATCTCTGTCTATGCCCGGGTATCACCCGAGGATAAAATCCGCATCGTGCGCGCCTGGCAGCAGCAGGGCGAGATCGTGTCCATGACCGGGGACGGCGTTAATGATGCGCCTGCCTTAAAGGCTGCTGATATCGGCTGTGCCATGGGAATAACCGGCACAGATGTGGCAAAAGGCGCTGCAGACATGATACTGACAGATGACAACTTTGCAACCATTGTGGACGCAGTCCGTGAAGGCCGTGCCATTTATGACAACATAAGGAAAACTATTGGTTTCCTGCTGGGAACCAATATCGGTGAGATTTTAACCGTCTTTTTTGCCATGCTTTTGTGGAAACAGGCCCCATTACTCGCGGTGCAGCTCTTATGGATTAACCTCGTTACCGACAGCCTGCCTGCTATTGCCTTAGGAATGGAGGCCGTGGAGGAGGATGTAATGGATCGGAAGCCCAGGCCGAGAGATGAAAGTATCTTTGCTCATGGGCTTAGCATTCAAGTACTGCTGCAGGGCGTTATGTTTGCCATGCTTACCCTTGCAGGCTTTATAATTGGCTGGAAGGGCACAGGAGATATCGTTGCCGGCCGCACCATGGCCTTTATCATACTTGCCCTGACGCAGGTAATTCATTCATTTAACATGCGCTCCAATAAATCTCTGTTCAAAATGGGGTTCTTTTCCAATAAATATTTGAATGGAGCGGCATGTGTTTCGGCTGCCCTTGTTGCACTGGTTGTATTTATTCCCCCCATAGCATCTGTTTTTGGCTTGACGCAGTTGCCAGGGAAAATGTACTTAAGTGCTCTTGCTTTGGCCTTTATCCCCCTTCCCGTTTTGGAGCTTTCAAAAAAAATTGGCTTGATCAATACCAGCTAATAACTAATGGGAAAACGAAAGAAAAAATATTCCCTCGAAAGCATTTTGCTACATGAGTTTTAGCGGGCTCGCTTTAAAATTAGGTGTAAAAAAAAGCGGGAATATTTTTTTAAACTCATAGTATTTTGATGCTATTACATGCTATTACCCACAACTCCTTATAAAGTGTTGACACTTGGTACAATATAGGATATAATAATTACATGCTATTACCCACAACTCCTTATATCGATAAAAAGCAAATATAGAACATATACACATTAAATTACAATAATACAAAGGGGAGTAAGATTATGAAGGGTTATGCAATGCTAGGTATTGGTAAAACAGGATGGATTGAAAAAGAGGAACCTAAATGTGGGCCTTTGGATGCCCTGTTAAAGCCTCTTGCGGTTTCACCTTGCACTTCGGATGTACATACGGTTTGGGAAGGTGCTATCGGTGAAAGAACCAACATGATTCTGGGGCATGAAGCTGTTGGAGAAGTAGTTGAAGTTGGTTCCTTAGTAAAGGATTTTAAACCCGGGGACAAAGTAATTGTACCAGCAATCACACCTGACTGGGGCGCTATCGAATCCCAAGCTGGTTTCTCAATGCATTCCGGAGGTATGTTGTCCGGCTGGAAGTTTTCTAATTATAAGGACGGGGTTTTTAGCGAAATATTTCATGTAAACGAAGCTGATGCAAACCTTGCATTATTACCTGAGGGACTGGATATTGCCACAGCAACGATGCTTTCCGATATGGTTCCTACAGGTTTTCACGGTGTCGAACTTGCTGATGTGCAGTTTGGTGATGATGTTTGCGTTATAGGGATTGGGCCCGTAGGTTTGATGGCAGTAGCTGCAGCAGCTATCAGAGGTGCCGCTAACTTATATGCAGTAGGTTCAAGAAAAAAATGTGTAGAAGTCGCAAAAGCTTATGGGGCTACTGATATTATCAACTACCGCGAAGGCGATATAGTTGAACAAATCATGGAAAAGACCAAGGGTAAAGGCGTTGATAGAGTAATCATAGCTGGCGGTAACGTAGATACGATGATCCAAGCAGTTGCTATGTTGAAACCGGGTGGACGTGTAGGCAACGTAAATTATTTGGGAACCGGGGACTTTGTAAAGATTCCACGGCTTGAATGGGGTTGCGGAATGGGACACAAGACTATCTCCGGAGGTTTGATGCCTGGTGGAAGACGCAGAATGGAAAAACTAGCTTCATTGGTTTTAACTGGTAGAGTGGATCCATCCCTGTTGTTGACCCATAAATTCAATGGTTTCAACCACATAGAAGAAGCTTTGATGCTAATGAAGAGTAAAACGGCAGATTTGATAAAACCGGTTGTAATTATATAATAAAGTAATATAATTGTTATGGACGTTGTTTATGCCCAAGCCCGTGTAAAGCTAAACTCATCCAACATCTTCAGGATTTTACTGCCAGGCTTTTCATAAAACTGCTTGGGCCTTTTTGTCTACTTTTCCCTCTAAGAATGGTCGCCAGGTGGTATAGACTGGCCTTAATTTAACATCTCATCACATCTCTCTAAAATTCACCTGCTTACCCCTGTCAATCTGCTAATTTATGATTACACTTACAATCAAGACATAGAACCATCCCTGTCCAAAAATGTAAAATGCACATCCCTCAGACAATGAGCAACAATTAATGACTAGGGATGTGCATTATTTTAGTGGTGAATAAATTGAATACTATTTCTTCAATTTATCAATTTCTTCTTCTACTTCTTCGGCACCTTCAGCATAAAACTTTCCTTCATCAGGGTCAACAATCTTAGAGATTCACTAGCATGAGCTCTTTTTGCATCTGCAATATCTTTCAAGACCTCAATTGCCAGCTTGTTATCTATTGATTCCGCCAATTTTAGTATTTAATAAATTTATCCCCCGGAACACCACAGATGAAGCATTTTTCTGGGACAGACTTTTCTATATTCCCGCATACTGGGCATAAGTAATAGGACACCTCCTCAGTTTCTTCCTTGTCAAGGTTCTCTAATGCTTCCTTATAAAGCTTGGCATGAACTTCTTCCGCTTTCATTGCAAGAGTAAAGGCTCTCA
>JAAZDU010000261.1 GCA_012512665.1 Bacillota bacterium
AATAAAAGTAACCGTCGTTTCAGGAAATGATAAGAAGACAAAGGAGCGAAATAATAGTTGGCACATACAGTAAATGAAATCATGACCAAAAATGTTGTTTCTGTTTCTTCCCAGCAGACAATTAGAGAAGCGGCGCAGTTGATGAAAGAGCACAACATCGGGGCAATTCCGGTGATAGATAAGGGCCGCCTAAAAGGAATTGTGACAGACCGTGACATCACAGTGCGTTCCACGGCTAACAGCATGGATGCAAACACCCCGGTCTCTGAGTGTATGTCCACCGATGTAACAGTGGCCAAGGCCAACATGGCTGTCCAGGAAGCGGCCAGCTTAATGGCCGCCCACCAGGTCCGCCGCCTGCCGGTAGTGGAGAACAACCGGGTAGTAGGGATGATTGCCCTCGGCGACCTGGCTGAGCAGGAGATCTACCAAAAGGAAGCCGGCGAAGCTTTGAGCAGCATATCAACACCAGCACAACCAGAGCAGCTGAGTTGATAAACAAAACAATTAGCCAAATAAAAAAGTAGTGTGCAAAAACACTACTTTTTTATTTGAACAAGGGGTGGTTGTAATGGTTAACAGTTAAAAAGATACCAGGGATTTAAGAAAACCTGTTTCTATTTCAGGGACAAGGGAATTTCAACAACAAACATTTTGGAACCATCTTTCATACTCAGACTGTATAGCTGCAATACAAGCTGATCGAAGTTTAGACCTTTGGGGACAGGTATTTCTTCCTCAAAATAGGCCCAATCTCCCATGGCCGCTGTCGTAAAACCGCTGGACAGCAGCTCCCTTTCTTTTGTCAGCAGCTCAAAATTAACCGTGCCCTCAAAGACATTGGCCACACCGCTCAGGGAGATTGTGTCTTTCACCTTTTCATGCGGCTTAGGGCTAAATATTTTAATCCAGTCAGAAGAGGCGACAACAGGCCTGTCTATTTCATCTATGCCTAACAGGCTCATAAAATATTTATCGGGATCATCAACATCTGTAAAGCTCAAAGGCAGTTCTTTGTTTTCTACAATAACCAGATCAAAGGGGTAAGTAAGGGCTGTGGTAACCATCTCTCCCTCCCCGGGGGCAGTTCTCTTCACCCTTACCTCCAGTTTGCCCTCCTGTTCTCTTATCTCTTCTACTTCTACGCCGTAACCGCCTGTAGGCTTCATCCCTTCCGTTATCAACACAAAGCGGTAACCATTATACACCTTCTCCTGCACAGCGGCTATTTCCCGGGAATAATTAAGCCAGTTGGCAATCTCCTCAGGTAAGTCTTTATATTCCGGCCTATATAGGCCTTTATTAAATCTAATATTTACAGCGAAACCACCTTTGTCAGAGAAATCTTTTTCAATATTTGCTACAAGCCAGCGATCCCCTACTTTTTTCACCGTAACAAGATTTTTTGTTACGCTTGTGCTCCCTGTAGAATCTGTATAGGTAAAGGCCACGGTATATTTTTCTGTAGCCGGGTCAACTGTTTCTTCATACATAACATCAAATTCTTTTACCCAGGGGCTTGAGGTGCCCGTAGTCCAGCCCCCAGCCGATAGCTCCTCATAAAGCTTCGCCTGAAGTTCAGGGGTCATCATCACATATTGTAAAGCTCCATTCCTTGTTCTTACCCCTTCGGCCCAGGCCGTTACCGCAGCTACAGCCTCCCCTTTTGCCAGCGCTTCCCCTAGTTTGGCCAGCAAGAGATCTGGGTCCTTGCTTTTATCAGTAATTATGCTTACTGCTTTCTCTTCTCCATCCCAGGTTACCTTCGCCCCAAAATTTTCTGCAATCACCCTTAAGGGTACTAAAACTCTTCCCTCCTTGATAACAGGAGCTACATCGCTTTCTAATTCAGCTCCGTCCAAAAAAATTTTCGCAGGAGCAAGATTCTGGGCAGATGCAATTAAAGCTATTGATAATACAATAATAATAGATGCCACTATAATGATCTTCTTTTTCAAATTTCATCACCCTTTCAAATATATTTCCCTCCATATCTAGAGACGGTAATCACAAAACATAAGTTCTCAGAAAATCATGGAAATTGTTAAACCTGGACTTTGGAAAACAAATACCCGCCAATTATAACAAGGATAAGGCTGCTTGCTGCCAGCACCCCGAGGTCGCAAGCTATCCCCAGCTGCGACTGGCCGATCAAGGCAGCGCGCAGGCCATCAACTCCATAAGAAAGAGGGTTTAAAACAACTATGCTAGCTAACACCGCCGGCAGTCCTTGCAAGGGAAAAAGAGCACCGGAAAGAAAAAATAAGGGCATAATCAAAAAGTTCATTATCAGCTGGAAGCCGTGCATGTCTTCCAGTAAAGAGGCGATAGCTGTACCCAGGGCTGCAAAAAGCGTGGCAATTAAAAACATAAAAATTAAGGCTAACAACAGTGATGCTGGGCTGGGAAATATAAAGCCAGCAATAATAGAGATGAACAAAACAATAGTACCCTGAATAACCGCTACCGTAGCACCTCCCAGGGTCCTTCCCAACATAATCTTTGTCCTCGAAACAGGAGCCACAAGTGTTTCTTTTAAAAAGCCAAACTGACGATCCCAGATTATTTCAATCCCATTAAACATTGAAGTAAAAAGAACACTCATGGCCATAATTC
>JAAZDU010000262.1 GCA_012512665.1 Bacillota bacterium
AAAAGATAATAAGAAATTTCCATCAATTGATGAATGGCTCAGGGAGGCCAAAAAGGACCCCGCTGCAGCCAAAGCAGGGATGTTTTTGCTGCATAATGGCGTTGTCCGCCAAACCCCAAAAGCGATGGTTCGTCAAGGTGTTGATGATGGCTCCCGGGTAAAAGGAATGGAATTTTCCTATGATAAAGAAAAAGTTGATGGGGCGATTAAGGAAACCTATAAGATGGAGGGGATAACCTTCATTAAGGTATGGCTTAACGAAGGTTATCTCGAGGTCGGGGATGACATAATGTATGTGTTAATCGGTGGCGATATTAGACCCCATGTTATAGATGCGCTTCAGTTCCTGGTGGAAAAAATTAAAACAGAATGCGTTACTGAAATTGAACATAAGGCCTAATTTATTATTGAATTTCGTTTCCGAACGGTTACATCGTTTTTTTGCGACGATTCTTAAAGAACAGTGCAATAAAAGATAGATAAATAGATAAAAAGATAGATATAAAACCCTATACGGAGATGTCCTTATTTTATTGCTCTTTTTTGTCTTATCACCTATTATCGCTTGCCGGATCATAGCGCCTCAGCAAGAGGGAGTTGCTTACCACCGAGACCGAGCTGAAAGCCATGGCCGTACCTCCCATAACCGGTGTAAACACCCCAATAATTGCCAGCGGGATACAGATAAGATTGTAGAAGAAAGCCCAAAACAGGTTTTGCCGTATTTTTTGCAGGGTCCGCCGCGAGAGGCGTATGGCGGCTACGATGCCCTGTAAATCTCCGCGGATGAGGATGATAGAACCGCTTTCGATGGCCACGTCGGTGCCCGTGCCGATAGCTATCCCCACATCAGCTGTAACCAGGGCCGGGGCGTCATTAATACCATCTCCCACCATTGCTACTATTTTACCGGCCTCCTTCAGCTTTTGAATTTCCTGTGCCTTATTTTCAGGAAGAACTTCGGCGATAACCTTTTCAATCCCTACTTGCCGGGCTATGGCCTCCGCTGTCTGGCGCTGGTCGCCTGTCAGCATGTATACCTCCAGCCCCATTTTCCGGAGTATCGATATTGCTTGAGCGGCATTTTCCTTAACAGTGTCTGCTACGGCTATCAAGCCCGCCACTTTTTTATCCACCATGGCCAGCATGACGGTTTTACCTTCCTTTTCCCAGCCTTTTTTTTGCTCCATGATTGGGTTAAGATCTATCCCCTGGGATCTGGCCAGGGCTTCATTGCCGATATACCAGCTTTCACTCCCTTTATTAAAGCGGATCCCCTGCCCGGCGATAGCCTGGAAAGCGCTTATTTCCACCAGGGGCGCCCCTACTTCTTCAGCCCGGCGAACGATAGCCTGCCCCAGGGGGTGTTCCGATTTTTTTTCCCCGGAGGCTATAATACCGAGCAGTTCTTTTTCTTCCCAGGGAGGAAAAACTAGTAAGTCAGTAACGGAGGGCACTCCTTTGGTAATGGTTCCCGTTTTATCCAGGACAACCGTGTCTATCCTGCCGGCCAGCTCTAAGTGTTCTCCCCCCCTGATTAAAATGCCTTTTGTGGCTCCGACTCCTGTTCCCACCATGATAGCCGTGGGTGTGGCCAGCCCCAGGGCACAGGGGCAGGCGATAACCAGCACGGAAACCATGTGCATCATGGCAGCTGTTAATCCCTTACCGCTTGCATACCAACCTGCAAAGGTAAGCAGTGCAATAACCAGCACGGCAGGCACAAAAATTGATGAAACCCTGTCTGCCAGGCGCTGGATGGGCGCCTTGGAACCCTGCGCTTCTTCCACCAGGCGGATAATCTGCGCCAGTGCAGTTTCGCTTCCGACCTTTTCCGCTCTGAAAATAAAGCTTCCCTGGTGGTTTACAGAAGCCCCTACGACTTTGTCCCCGGGCTGTTTCTCTACGGGCAAGCTTTCCCCGGTGAGCATGGATTCATCCACACTGGAACTTCCTTCTAAAATGGTGCCGTCCACAGGAATTCGTTCCCCAGGGCGCACCAGGATAAGATCGCCCGCCTTAACATCTTCAATGGGAATATCTTCTTCTTTCCCCTCGCGGATGACGCGCGCAGTTTTGGCCTGCAGGCTAACAAGTTTTTTTACGGCTTCGG
>JAAZDU010000263.1 GCA_012512665.1 Bacillota bacterium
CATAAAAGGTGTTTCCGGAATTGAACTTGAGGACTTAAAAAGAACACCGGAAATGAAAAGAAAGTACTTATATCGGGATAGAGTGGGTTCCAATGTTTTTTGGGGCTTTTCTCCCCTACTTAAAATTGGGAAGCCCAAGGGCAGCCTGAGTAATAATAAAAAATACTTTTTTGGAGAATCGGGGAACTGGGAAACGGAAAAAGATTCGCAATTGAAAAAGATTAAAGAGCGGGTTTTGATGGATTATGAAAAAGTAGGTATTTTTTCTCCAGGTTCAGTTGACAGGATAATGGAAGATCTTCCACAGCATATTAACCAAATACTGGATTTCCTTGATAACAAAAAATCTCATGTTATACTTTTCGGTCTTGATAGGGATGGAACTTTTCTCTACCCGGGCGAGGTTCCAGCCTTTGTTAATTATTTTGAGCTAAAACTTAAAGAGTCTATTGAAAAAGAAGGAGATACAACAGAAAAGACATGTGCTTTATGCTACAGACGCAAAAAAAAGACCTCTACACTAGATAAGGTTTTTAAATTCTCAACTTTTGACAAGGTAAGCATATTGCCGGGTTTGTCCAAAAAAGAAATTAATAAAGTTTATCCAGTTTGCCTCGACTGCTTAGAAAAGGTATCAGCAGGGCGGGAAAGGGTAGATAGAACGCTCACCAATACTTCTGTTATTCCAGGCATAAGAATTTGGGTTATACCAGAAGGAGGCGATGACGACCAGTTTAATCTATTGCTTAAAAACCTTGAGATGAAAATGAAAGGCGAAAAGTTGGAGTCTCTTGGTGAAAAAGTGGAGGAAAACTATTTTCATATCTTGGCCGAAGAAGGCCAGGGGCTAGTTTTTCATTTTTTGTTTTGGGAGCAGAATAATGCCCAAGAAATGATACACTTAATGGTCGAAGATGTGCCTCCAGAAAGACTGGCCAATTTGGAGAAATACTGGAAACAAGCCATGACAAATATTATGGGCAATGTCGAAAGAGGCCTTAACCTGGACTGGACAATCAAGAGCCTTTTTGCTACTTTGGACCGTTTGGCGGGAAAAAGCAAATCTGATAAAACTGTATTTCGCGATTATGCAGTAAAAGTAGTCGGCAAAATGCTTCAGGGCAGGAGATTGCCGGTAGAATCATTTAAAAAATTTGTTGTATCCAGAATTCCCAGGCTGGCTTACGAATCCAGTTCTTGGGATGACGTGGCAAAAAATATGATATACGCACAGGTTTGGGTCGAGTATATGACATTGATTAACGAGGTGAATAAATTTGAAAGTTGATTTTTTAAACCAGTATAAAGATCCGTACTTGCAGACGGCGCAAGGGAAAGGAGTTTTTCTGGCGGGAGTGCTTCTAGGATATCTTGCTTTAAAGCAGGTTGAAGGCAAGCAAAGCGATATTGGCAAAGCCCCTCTTTTTAAACAGATCCAATTTGGGCGTCTTAATTTTAAAACGCTGAAAAGGCACCTGGCCAGGGTGCCGCAGCTTTTGGCAGCCTACCGGGAAAACATTGGCGACTCTTATGCAAGCCTTACCAGGCTTTTAGCTTATTGCACAGATCAAATAGCTCTTGGCGACAGCGAGGAACTTGGAACAGATGGCAATTTTGCTTTTACCGTAGGCTTTACAAATGCTAACGACTTTTATTGGAAAATATTTGGTCGAAAAGAGAGAAATCAAAGCTCGGATGGGAAAGAATCTGCCGGGAAAGGGCCCGCTGAAGGTTAATTTGATTAATATAATTGTTTACTTAAGGATTAAAGGAGGTATTTATGAAAATGGTTTTTAACAGGCGCAGGGAGTATTTATTTCTCTACACTGTAAAGGATGCTAACCCCAATGGCAACCCATTGGAAGATAACCACCCCCGTTATGATGAAGACACTCAGCAGGCGCTGGCATCCGATGTAAGGATAAAAAGAACTATTCGCGACCAGTGGTTAAACAAGGGGGAAAATGTTTTTATCGACGGACAGCCCAAAATGTTAAAAACACGCTTTGAGGAATTAAAAAAGATAACCGGGAAGGAAGCCGGCCGTGAGGTATTAAAAAACTGTATCGATGTCAGGCTATTTGGTGTAACTTTTGCTTTAGGGAAAGAAGCTTTTGCCTGGACCGGGCCCGTCCAATTCAAGTGGGCGCGCTCTTTAAACGCATGTACTTTTGAATTTATCCAGGGAACTTCTGCCTTTGCTACTGAAGGTAGCAGTGAAAAGGAAAAACAGCAACGTTCCTTTAGAAATGAATATAAAGTTCCTTTTGCCTTAATGTCTGTCTATGCCATAGCAAACCAGTATGCGGCTGAGACAACGGGGGCGACAGATGAAGACTTGCAATCAATGTGGCAGTCTTTATGGGAGGGTACAGACAATCTCATTACCAGGAGTAAGAATGAACATAAGTCCCGCATGGCTGTAGAAGTAGTATATAAAACGGGTTTTGACGGGAAAATTGGCAGCCTGGATGAAAAAGTATCTCTATTAAATAAGGATTCTAAGAAGATGACGCTGGATGAGGAGAAGGCTGTCCGCAGCCTGAAGGATGTTCTTGTTGATGTAACACCCCTTGCTGAGGCACTAAGCCAAAAGGCTGACAAAATTGAGAAAGTTACGGTTTGGTTGGACAAGGAGCTTAATTTGCTAGGCAAGGAAAAACTGGAGGAACTTGGCTTTTTAAAGGCGGAGACGAGGTGATAATGTGGCTTTAGTCTTCGATGTTTCTGCTGATTTAGCCCTTTTCCGCAAGCCCTATACAACCACATCGATGATTTCATACCCTTTTCCTCCTCCGACAGCAGTTGCAGGCATTATCGGAGCGATAGTGGGAATACCAAATGGCTCCGATGATGATGCCAAAAATGCGCTTTTTTGGAACCATTTAAGTGGGACCAGGATAGCTGTTGGCATTAACAAGCCTGTGGAGTGGATGGTCACAGCAGTTAACTTGTTAAAATATAAAACAGCTAATGCGGATATGAAAGAGCATATTCAGATTAAGCATCAATTTGTAAAAAAGCCATCTTACCGTCTTTATGTGAGTGAAGGAGAAGTTTATAAAAGCTTAAAGGAACGCTTAAAAAACGGCGAGTTTGTCTTTACCCCTTACCTGGGGGTGGCCTATGCCCTGGCAGATATTAATTATATTGGGGAGTATGAGGAAGAGGGCGTTGAGGAGGAGTTTATTGAGGTCTCCACTGTTGTGCCTCAATACCAGGTTGAAATTGACGTATTAAAGAGCGGGGGAGTGTACAGGGAGACAGTCCCCTACCGTTTAAGTACCACTCGCAGCATGGAGGAGTCTGTCCGGGTATTTTACCCGGTATTTACTCATCATTTAACTGAAAAACCGGAACTTATTATTAAAGAGAGGGGACAGTTATTAATTACAAAAGTGGGAGCTGAAAAGGTGGCTTGGTTTAATGCCTGGTAAACCTGTAATAGTATGCAGCCATCCCAGAAAGCTGCTGGAGGATCACCTGTTACAAACGCTAAGAATTGCAGAGGAAATGGCCGCAAAATTTAACTTTACTCTTTCTCCAGCCCAGAAAAAAGCACTGTTTTTCCATGACATTGGTAAAGCGCATCCGTTTTTCCAGGCCAGGCTGTGCAAAAATTGCCCTGAAAAAGAAAGATGTGACAGCAGCAAAGCTTTATCTACGCATAAAAAAATTGGCCATGCTGAATCTTCAGGAGCC
>JAAZDU010000264.1 GCA_012512665.1 Bacillota bacterium
CAACATATTGAGCTACCAGGGCAGTTGTGCCAATACTGAAAGCCTGCACAACTGACACAGAAAAGAAAAAAACCTGGTTGCCGATACCGACAGCAGCCAGCGCCACCGCGCCCAGCCTTCCCACCATTATTAAATCGATCATCTGTACAACAACATTAAATAGCATCCTGAGAACGGCTGGCCAGGCAATTATAAAAACCGTACGGCGCAGGTTATTTGTTTGTAAAATGCCCGCAGAAGTAGCTATTTTTTTCATATAGACTGTATTCTATGCTTGTAAAGGATTTCCTTCCAGTACCTGCCGGGACAGACACTAGCCGCTAGCTTAAGCCGGTAGCGCGCAAACTCTATACCTATTTCGGGTTTTTTAGAAGGCGTAAGCAAAGCTCGCCCGCCGCTTTAACAGACACCGCCTCCTCCGGCAGCTGGTAGAGTGGCTTGCCCAGCACATCATATTCTACCAGCAGGGGATCGTAAGGAATATAACCCAAGAGTTCTATGCCTGTTTTTTGAATTTCAGGTTCAAGGATCTTTTCCAAATTATCCTGCATCTTGCCCACGACCAGATACATGTGCTTGGTCTCAATCCCTACACTCTCAACTATATCCTTAATGCGGCTCGCAGAGCGCACTCCTCTCACGGAAGCATCGCTGGTAATTAACAGATAGTCGATATCGCTAATAATGCGCCTGCTTAAATGCTCCAGCCCCGCTTCATTATCCAGTATAACAAAATCATAATTAGTTCTTAGCTTCTCCAGGTACTTGCGCAATAGATCGTTAGGGTAACAATAACAACCCGGTCCATCGGGATTTCCCATCACCAGCAGGTCCATATGGTCCTCTTCAACCAGTGCCTGGCTGAGGCGAAACTCAATAAACATATCCTTACTCATCCCCGTAGGTACATTGCGGGGATCTTTGATCAGGGAAAGGATATCAGATATAGTTTCTTCCACTTCCAGACCCAAGACCTCATTTAAATTAGCGTTGGCATCTGCGTCTACGGCCAAAATATCCTTACCCGGAAATTTACTTACCAGGTTGCGGATAAGCAAAGAGGCGAAAGTTGTTTTACCTGTGCCTCCCTTGCCGGCGATGGCAATGCATATCTCTTTTCCCATATTATCCCTCTTTTCATAGATTTATCCTGTCAACTTATATAGGGCTTTCTGCAGATCGGACAGGGTGTTGCAGGGGTGCATCTCCACGATCTGGCTAAAAGTTTTCACTGTTACTGAATCTTCCCATTCCTGCCGGGGAAGGGTGTTAAACCAGATAATTTCTTTAACCTTGCTCTTCAGTTTAGATAACTCCTGCACTGCATCCCGGTGGCGAACTGTCTTGGTATCGCTGACGATAATTACTATGGTATTTTTTTTCAATTCCTGACCATACCTGTTTATAAGGCTCGCCAAAGAGCGGTGCAGGTAGGTCCCCCCTCCCCAGGAAGCACTGCCGGCTACCAGCTCAGAGATAGTCGCCTCGAAAGATTTCCCCCTTTGAAAGTGAGCAGTTACTTTTTCCAGCCTGTCGGAGAAAATAAAACTTTCTATTTGCTGGACCACGCTGTTTAGCCCATATATAAATTGTAACACAAAAGAGGTGTAGCGAATCATGGAGCCGGAGACATCACATATTAACACCAGCTGCGGTTTTTGTTGGCGCCGGCTTTTATACCGCAGCTTAAAAAGCGCTCCTCCGTACTGTAAATTATCTCTTATAGTCCTTCTAATATCCAATTTTTTACGCTTTTTGCTGTAACGGTAGCGCCGGGAAATTTTATTGACAAGCAGGCGCGCCATACGCCGTATAAGCTCCATGGCCCGGGGCAGATCTTCCCTGGCAATCTTATGCATATCCTCATGCAAAAGATCTCTACCTCCACTGCCAAAACCGGCTTCTACTGCATCCCGTATGGCATCCAGCTCCCGATCTCCTAAAGAGGGGCGAGGTAATTTTTCATCCAACTCCTTAGCCATATTTTTATACCAGAAACTAAGGCGCCCCTTGACAATAGACTCTAAAAACGGGCGAAAGCTTTTATCAAGTGTCCCTCTCCCCTCTGTCATAGATAAAAAATCCTGCATGCGGCATTTTTCTTTGTCAGGAAGGGAGGCATAGACAATTTTTTCCTCATCCGTTAAGTCCAGCTTTTCGCCGCGAAAAGTAAAAACTTGCTCTGCTTCTTTTTTGTCTCTGGCCAGATTTTCCTGTTTGAAATGATATTTTTTCTGCTGCTCAAGCCTTATCTCAGGAGAGGCAAAAAATGCCTCAAACGATTTATTAAAGAAGGATAGGTCTGAGGCGCGCTTGATAAGTGTGGCCTGCAGAGCTATTTTTAGCTCATTTTTTTCTAATAGCGACACTTTAGTCAGGGCATTTAAGGCATCTATAAGCTCTGAGCTACTAATTTTAATACCACCGGAGCGGAGCAAACGGGCAAAGCGAAGCACGTTTACTTCTATAAGGCTGGGGAGAATGCCCCTATCACTGCCGGCTCCACCGCCAGGGCTCACTCCAGAGTTTTTCTTCACTTAAAAACCCCCATACGAGCTTTCTGTACCAGTTCTTCTCCACCAATCTGTTCTCTAAAAGTTAGCTGATCGGTCTGGCTTTTCAAAAAAATGTTCAGCGTTGCCTCCACAAGGCTCCCCTGTAAGCGATCACTGTTTAAAGCTACGAGGCTGCGTGCCCAATCTATAGTCTCCGCAATCGATGGCTTTTTCTTGATATCAGGGTTACTGCGAATATAATTGATAGCCCTGGCGATCTCCAGTGTTAGCTTCTCACCCGCCTGGGGCACTTTAGCCTTTATGATCTCTACCTCTCTTTCAATAGAAGGAAAATCAAGGTAAAGGTAGACGCAGCGCCTTTTTAAGCCATCTGATAGCTCCCTTTCGCTGTTGCTAGTAAGAACCACTATTGGAATATGCTTGGCTTTAATTGTTCCCAGCTCGGGGATAGAAACCTGAAAATCAGATAAAACTTCAAAAAGAAAAGCTTCAAATTCCTCATCGCACTTATCTACTTCATCTATTAAAAGCACCACCCTATAAGGGGTGCGGATAGCTTTTAAAAGAGGGCGCTCCAGCAAATATGCAAAAGAAAACAGGTCTTCTTCCAGCTCTTTGGGTTGGCGGTTTTCTTTACTGATCTGAATCTGCAGAAGCTGGCGCTGGTAATTCCATTCGTATAGAGCCTTATTTTCATCCAGGCCTTCATAGCCCTGAAGGCGAATAAGCTCAGTTTCAAACGCACCCGCCAAAACTTTTGCCATCTCCGTTTTGCCCACCCCCGGAGGCCCTTCAATAAGAATGGGTTTTTTCAAACAAAGAGCTAAATAAGTGGTAATGATTACCTCTTCACCACAAATATAACCCATCTCTTTAAATTTTTTTCTCAAGAAATCGGCTGATATAGCTTTATTCATAATTGTGAAAGCTTCCTTTCTCAAACAAGCACCTTTTTTCCCATCTTACTACAAATTAAAAAGCACTACAAATTATTATTTATTATAATCAAAATTCAAAAAGGATTTCACAAAATTATTGTGAAACCCTTTTTTCATCTCTAATTTTTTGTTTTTAGAAAATTTAAATTAAGATAATTTTAAGGCTCTCTTTTCGGCCTTTTCTTCGTAGGCAATTTGATCCTCGACTTCCATAATTTCATCGAGAATAAATGGCTTTTCTTCTTCCGAAGCAATTACGAGCTGGTTAAGTAAATCCTCACGGCGTTCTCGAAGATTCTTAAGAAAAGTGCTCATCCCAGTTCCCTCCTTTTGGCAGCAAATTCTTTAACTTATCAGACAATTTTAGCAAAGAACCAAGCTTTGCTTAGATTGATAGCTCTTTAATATTATTTCTTTCACTTGCTTGTGCCTTATCTTAATATGCTTCAATAGATAATGTATAGATAATATGCTACTTTTGTATGGAAAAAATACTCTTAGAATTGAGAAACAATTCACATATCTTATACTTAAGTAAACCCCTTAGGGGCAATTATTATTAGGTAGTTTTAAAGTTTTCTTCTGTTGTTACTAGTATAACATGATTTATAAATTAAAGCAATGGTTTTGCCAACGTTTTGTCGAAATTTAACACATTTATAACAAATTATTCATTTTAAAATGAATTTTCAAATGATAAAATTTAATCTGCATAAAAAAATATTTTATAGACATATTACGATAAAAATAGATAAATTGTAATAAATTTCTACATGAATATACGCTCTCCGGTTTTGCACGCTGACGGCACGGATAAGGAAGAAATACTTTTCCTGGCACTGTTTTTCCTGTATAATCAGTAATTGTAATGTATCATCAATCTATAATTAACTATAAGCTGCTGAAACTGAACTGAAAGGATGGGCTCAATGCGCTATGAAGGATTATGCCTGGGGGCATCCACAATAAGCCTTGTAACGCTGGAAGAGGATGAAAAAGGTTTAAGGGTGGTTGCTGCCCAAACTCACCCACACGAAGGAAAACCCAGGCAAGTGCTTTGGGAAATGCTCAAAGGTAAAGAACAAGCCCGCCTCTGCGCCACCGGCAGAAAATTTCGCCACCTTCTTTCTCTTCCCCAAATTCCGGAGCCGGAAGCAGTTGAAATGGCCAATGCCTTCTGCTGTCAGGAAAAAGCAGTAGATGCTATTGTCAGCGCGGGGGGAGAAACTTTTCTCCTTTATGAACTGGATAAGAAAGGTCTAATTGCCAACGTATATACTGGAAGCAAATGTGCCTCCGGGACAGGTGAGTTTTTTCTCCAACAGATAAAGCGCATGGGCCTGGAAATTGAAGAAGCTTTAAGCTCCGCCGGGGGGGCAGAGCCCTACCCTGTTTCCGGCAGGTGCTCCGTTTTTTGCAAAAGTGACTGCACGCACGCACTCAACAAAGGCGAAAATAAAGGGAGAGTAGTGGCGGGGCTTTGCCGTATGATGGCCAGAAAAATTTTGGAACTTGTGCAGAAAGCCGGGGCTAGGCGCATCTTGCTCGTTGGCGGAACAGCCAGCAATAGACTGATGGTCAACTTTTTAGTGCAGGAATATGGCCTTGAGGTCATTGTTCCCCCCGAAGCTCCTTATTTTGAAGCTCTGGGGGCAGCCCTTTGGGCCTATCAGCATAAAGTTGAACCGCTAGAGATAACAAAAGAAAAACTCTTTGCTTCCCACTACAGTTCTTTTACCTTTCATCCCCCCCTGCGCCTGGCCTTGAAAAGAGTTGCTTTTAAAGAACTGGCGCGCCAGCAAGCTTCCCCGGGGGACAGGCTTCTTTTAGGTCTCGATGTGGGCTCTACCACCACCAAAGCCGTGCTCATAAAAGAAAAAGAGCACAGCCTGGTAGCTTCTGTTTACCTGCGCACCCAGGGGGACCCGGTGGCGGCTGCCCGCCAGTGCTACGCCAGCCTGGCCAAGCAGGTACACCGGGGGATCGAGGTTATTGCTATCGGTGTAACCGGTTCCGGGCGCCAGATAGCCGGGCTGCATGCCCTTACACCAGGCGTCATTAATGAGAAAATGGCCCACGCCGCGGCAGCCGTCTATTTTGATCCCCAGGTGGATACCATTTTTGAAATTGGTGGGCAGGATGCCAAGTATACATACATTATCAACGGTGTACCGGCAGATTATGCCATGAACGAAGCCTGTTCAGCAGGCACCGGCTCCTTTTTAGAAGAAGCGGCCAAAGAATCTATGGAAGTAGAGATGACCGACATTGCGCCGCTGGCCATGGAAGCGGAATCACCCCCAAATTTTAACGACCAGTGCGCTGCCTTTATAGGCAGCGACATAAAAACAGCGGTGCAGGAAGGTTTCAATACCAGCGACATCCTGGGCGGGCTGGTTTATTCTATCTGCCTCAATTACCTGACGCGTGTTAAGGGGAACAGGCCCGTGGGGCAGAAAATCTTTATGCAGGGGGGCGTTTGCTACAACAAAGCAGTCCCCGTGGCCATGGCAGCACTGCTGGACAAGGAGATAGTCGTCCCCCCTGAACCCGGGCTGATGGGGGCTTTTGGCGTAGCCCTGGAAGTGGAGAAAAAAATTAAACAGGGCCTGTTGGCAGAAGGGAAATATGACCTGGAAGATCTGGCCGCCAGAGAAATTACTTACCTTAAACCTTTTACCTGCCGGGGGGATGCCAGCTGCGACCGGCGCTGTACCGTTAATGTTTTAGAAATAAAAGGGAAGAAATACCCTTTTGGCGGTGCCTGCAGCCGCTACACAGGTATTAAAAGCAACAAAAGCTCAGCGGCCGAAAAACTGGATCTGGTCTCTAAAAGGGAGCATTTAATCTTTAACAAGGTAAAAGTAAATAACGATGAAGAAAAGAGCAAGGCTCAGCGCCTAAGGGTAGCTGTTACCCGCTCCCTGCTGGTAAACAGCCTTTTCCCCCTCTACCAGCAATTTTTTCAGGCCTTAGATGTGGAAGTAGTGATACCCGACAGAGCAGAGCCAGCCGGTATGCTGCGCCAGGGGGCTCCCTTTTGCTACCCGGTTGAACTTTCCCACGGCTTTATGCTTAACCTGCTGCAGAAAAAGCCTGATTATTTATTTCTGCCCCAGGTTAAGGGCATGCCCAAAACCGTGGAAAAGGAAAAGGTCTCCATCATCTGCCCCCTGGCCCAGGGTGAACCATATTATCTCAGGGCAGCCTTTCCTGAGCTGAGAGAAAATAACAATGTTATAAGCCCCCTGCTGGACTTTAGCCGCGGTTTCGCCAGCCAGGAAAGCAAATTTGTCCGGCTGGGGAAAAAGCTAGGGGCAACAGCGGCCAAAGCCCGCCATGCTTATAGATTGGCAGTCAACCACCACCAGGCCCTGCTGAAAAAAATTAAGGAATGGGGAGATGAACTCCTGGAGGAATTGGAGAAAAACCCCCAAATGAAGGCAATTGTTATCTTTGGGCGTTATTATAACGCCCTTACCGGCACAGCCAATATGGGTATACCGCGCAAATTTGCCTCCCGCGGCTGGCTAACAGTTCCTTTTGACTGCCTCCCCTTCGAAGGAGAAAAGGCCCTTAAGAATATGTACTGGTCTAACGGACAGATCATCTTGCAGGCAGCCCGCCTGGTCAAGAAACACCCCCAGCTTTTCGGGGCCTATATCACCAATTTTAGCTGCGGGCCTGATTCTTTTCTCATCAGCTATTTCAGGGATATTATGGGGGAGAAGCCTTCCCTTACACTGGAGCTAGACAGCCATACCTCCGATGCCGGCCTGGATACACGCATCGAAGCTTTTTTAGACATTATCAAGGGGGCAACGGAAGCCTGTCCGGAAAGAGTCCCTTTACGCCCCCGCTTTGCCAGCGCCAGGGAAAACAGGCGGCCTCAAACTATCCAGGAGAAGGGCCAGCTCTTGCTAAAGCTGCCCTCCGGGGAAAAGCTTACCCTGAAAGACCCTCGCCTAAAAATTCTGATACCGTCCATGGGGAACCAGAGCAACCGTTTTCTAGCCGCTGTTTGCAGGCAGCAGGGCCTAAAGGCTATTGCCCTCCCACCTCCCGGACACAGGGAGCTTAAGCTGGGGCAAGCCCACACCACCTGTAAGGAATGCCTGCCCCTGCAGCTGACAGCGGGCAGCCTGCTCCGCTACCTGGAGGAAAACAATTGTTCACCCAGGGAACAGCTGCTGTACTTTATGCCTGACGCCTCAGGCCCCTGCCGCTTTGGCCAGTACCAGGTGTTAATCAACCACCTCCTGCACCGCCTGGGTATAGGCAATGTAACCACCCTCTCTTTATCAGCTAACAACAGCTACGCCGGGCTGGGGACAGCTTTTACCTTCAAAGCGTGGCAGGCTTTAATAGTGGCTGATGTTATCTCTGAAATTTACAGTTCCCTTTTGGTATTGTGCCAGGATAAAGAAGAAGCTTTACAAGTTTATGCAGAAGGATGCGACCTGCTCGTAGAGGCCCTTGCCCAGGGAAGCTGGGCCGGGCTGCGCCAAACTATGTCCCGGGTAGCGC
>JAAZDU010000265.1 GCA_012512665.1 Bacillota bacterium
GATATAAACAGGAATCCCCTGCTTTTCCCCTTTCTGCAAAAAAAATGATCTGATCTTGGGGCCAGCATCGCTAGATATCAAAATAAGATAAATACCTTTCTCCAATAAGTTTTTATAAGCTTTGCTTCCCAGAACAAGTTTTCCTGCCTTGTTAGCTAAACCAAGCAGGTTAAGCACTTTTTTGTAGTTATCGTTCCTCATTTAATATATCCCTAATCTTTTCTATCACATCTTGGTTAATTGCTTGTTTTAAATTTTTTTCGAGCTTTTTGGTTTTCAGAGCGGCATCGAAGCAATTTATATTGGGGCAGATGTAAGCTCCCCTGCCAGATTTTTTACCTGTCTCATCTAACAAAATATCACCTTCAGGAGTTCTCACAACTCTAATCAATTCTCTTTTATCTTTTTTCATGCCGCAGCCCAAACAGAGACGCAAAGGTATTTTTCTTTTTTTCATCCCAGTTTCCCACCCTTATTTACGCCTTTTAATTGATTTCTTCATTAAGGTCCTCACGCGTAGCAGATTCATTTGTAATGTCGATTTTCCATCCTGTCAACTTTGCAGCTAGCCTGGCATTTTGCCCTTCTTTTCCAATAGCCAGGGAGAGTTGATAATCAGGAACAACAACCTCAGCAGATTTTTCGCTCTCATTTGTTTTAACTCGAATAACCTTTGCAGGGCTTAAAGCATGAGCAATATAAACTTGCGGGTCCTCACTCCATTCTACAATATCAACTTTTTCACCTTTAAGTTCATTTACTACAGTCTGTACCCGTGAGCCCCTAGGCCCCACGCAGGCTCCGACAGGATCAATATTTTTATCTCTAGTCCAAACAGCAATTTTAGAACGCCCCCCTGCTTCCCTGGCAACAGCCTTTAATTCTACAATTCCATCATAAATTTCCGGTACTTCAAGTTCGAAAAGGCGTTTAAGTAGTCCGGGATGAGACCTGGAGACAATAATCTGGGGCCCTTTTGTTGTTTTCTTAACTTCAGTAATATATGCTTTTATCCTATCTCCCTGCCGCAAATGTTCCCTTGGAATTTGTTCTGGCGGAGGCAGAATTGCTTCTGTTTTGCCCAGGTTAATGATAACGTTCTTCTGCTCAAAGCGCTGCACTACACCTGTTACAATATCATCCAGGCGATCTACATACTCTTCGTAAATAAGCTCTCTTTCAGCTTCCCGAATCCGCTGGATGACAACCTGTTTGGCGGTCTGAGCAGCTATTCGCCCGAAATTTTTAGGTGTAACCTCTTTTTCTAATACATCTCCAATTTTATAGGCAGTGTTAATGGAACGGGCCTCCTCATAGCTAATTTCTTGCTGAGGTCTCTCTACATTATCAACAACAGTCAAGCATTTATATACCTTTATTTCACCGCTATCACGGTCAATATAAATCTTAACGTTAGAAGAAGTGCTAAAATTTCTTTTATAGGCAGAGATTAAAGCTGCTTCAATAGCATCAAAAAGTGTATCTTTGCTAATGCCTCTGTCTTTTTCAATGGCTTCCAAAGCAGCTAAAAAATCTTGATTCAATGCTCTACCTCCTTATTCCCTGGAATAAAAGGATACCATAGGCGAGCCCTTGTTATTTCGTTATAAAACAAAGAATGTGATTTTCCTTCGCTATCTAAGATAGTAACTGTCTTTTCATCTGCCTTTTCAATTACTCCCGAAATATTTTTCCTGTTATAACGCAGGCTGTTCACTTTTATCTTTACTTTTTCTCCTACAAAGCGCTGGAAATGGCTTGGTTTTACCAAAACTCTTTCCAAGCCAGGGGAAGAAACTTCTAAATTGTAACTACCTTTAATAAGATCATTTTCTTCTAAAAAAGGATCAAGATGCTTGCTTACATCTTCACAGTCATCTAATGATATTCCCCGAGGGCTGTCGATGTAAACTATAAGGTGCAACCGAGAACCCTGTTTTTTTGTTTCCAGGGCCCACAGTTCGTAACCTCTCTCTTGAACAAGCGGGGATAACATATTTTCTAGTTCTATTCTCTTTTGCTGAATTGTAAGCCACCTCTTCTCTTACATGATGAAAAGAGTGGGCTAACCCACTCTTAACTGACTGCAGGACTTTTATTCCTCCATTAATTTTATCATAAGAAAATTTTATATGCAAGCTTACTACTTTCTTAAAGTCTCCGCTACAGTAAAATACTTAACAATTTCCCAGTACATCTTTACCCTGGCAGCAACTCCTCTCCATATACCCATTTTTTCTTCTTTCATCACATGTGTCATATCCCTTAATAGGACCTCTTTTACCCTTAGATGATGATCATCAGCGTGCTTCATAAGAGCAACCTCTACTCCAAAACGTGAAATATCAAAGTCTGAAATGTTCCGCAATATGCTACTTTTTACTGCCCTTTGCCCTGATAAACCGGGGGCCATTCGCTGCGCAAGGTCTGTTGCTATTCTTCCCTTATCAAAAATACCAATGGTCATATCTGCTTCATCGTTTAAAACAGGAAGCAGTAAATCTCGGACATGTTTTTCTGTTAGCCCGATAA
>JAAZDU010000266.1 GCA_012512665.1 Bacillota bacterium
GTTCAGTATTTACTTCTTTAATGTCCCAACCGGGTGCTGTTTTCATAATGAGAGTATCGCCGCCGGAGCTTTTTTCTAAAGCTGGCAGATCATTTTCTGCTGGGGCTGATATGTTAGCGGAGGTGTACCAGCCGGCTACCCAGCCAGCTTTTTTCCCATTATTTAATAGGACTAGTAACCATCCATTTTTTTCATAAATGGCCTGGCATATAGTACCCCGGGGCAGGCGGTCAATTTGTGTAAAAGAGGTATCGGGACCGGCCCTAAGATTTAAAGAGCTCGCCTCCACAGTAATTTTTTTATCTATTTTCTCCCCAGGCTGGAAAACAGTACCTGAGGAGGGAGATGTATATTCGGCGAACACCCAGCCTGTAAGCCCGTTTTGAAGAGCAATTAAATGCCACTTTTCGTTATTAATGGTGCTTGTATATAACAGAGTGGCTTTGGTAGAAGGAGCAAGTAGCTCTAGCTTCTTATAATCCATCCCCGGTCCTTGACGCATATTCAGGCCGGTTATATTTGGGTTTACCTGGATTGTGGAGGCAGCGTGGGCAGTAGCTGAACTAATAAAAAGAGCTGCCAGTAAAAAAAGGAAAAAAAAGTATTTTTTCAACAATTTATAGACCTCCTGTAAGAACACCCAATGCTAATTAATTCTTTGACAAATTTTATCATATTTTTTAACCTTTGCCTAGGCTTTGTCTGGGGAATAAAATTATCCATTTTTTGCTTCACGGTGCAGCATATTGTAAATTGCCTGTAATGCTATGCTGGTTAAGGTTGACAAGGCATTAAAGATTGAATAAAATTAATTGTGCTCTAGTGGTTTGTAAGCCTCCCGCTTGCCGCTTGGGAGGCTTTATTCTGTAAAACTAGGAGGTGCCTATTTTATGCTTAAAGCACCCCGGGGTACTATGGATATACTGCCCAAAAATGCAGCTCGTTGGCATTTTCTGGAGGATACCTTTAAAAAAATATGTTATAGCTATGGCTATCAGGAAATAAGAACTCCCATTATTGAGCAAACCGAACTTTTTCAGCGGGGTGTGGGAGAAAGCACCGATGTCATTGAAAAGGAAATGTACTCCTTCCAGGACAGGGGCGGTCGGTCTATTTCTCTGAGGCCGGAAGGGACTGCTCCTGTAGCTAGAGCTTATATTGAGCACAAAATGTACAATCTCCCCCAGCCTGTAAAAATGTATTATTATGGTCCCATGTTTCGTTACGATAGGCCACAGGCCGGCAGGTACAGGCAGTTTTATCAGCTGGGCGTCGAGGCTTTAGGTGCTGCTGACCCTGCGATTGATGCTGAGGTTATCATGCTTGCCAGGGAATTTTTCCTGGAAATTGGACTAGATGATCTTGTATTACAGCTAAACAGTGTTGGCTGTCCCGAGTGCCGCCTTTCCTACCGGGAGAAGCTGGTTTCTTTTTTTCAGCAGCATGAGCAATCTCTTTGCTCTGATTGCCAAAGGAGATTGATGCAAAACCCTTTGAGGCTTTTAGATTGTAAAAAAGAAAAATGCGGTTTTATTGCACAAAAAGCTCCTGTGATAAAAGATCACCTCTGCCTGTCCTGTCGCGAGCACTTCGATTCCCTTTTACACAGCCTGGACGCTTTAAAAGTTCCTTATGAATTGAACACGCAGCTTGTGAGGGGTTTGGATTATTACACAAAAACCGCTTTCGAGTTTATAGAAGGCAGTCATAAATCGCAAAATTCCCTGGGAGGAGGAGGGCGCTATGATTGCCTTGTAGAAACTTATGGAGGGCCGGCTACACCAGGAATAGGAGTAGCTTTAGGGGTGGAGCGTATTTTAATGGCCCTGGAGAGCAAAAATATAGAAGAAAAGCTTCCTGAAAACGCTGGTATATTTGTAGCTGTAGCGGAGCATTCCCTTAGCAATATCCGCTGGGAGCTGGTTTATGCTTTGCGGCGAAAAGGTTTTTATGTTGATACTGATTTTTTAGGGCACAGAAGCTTGCGTTCCCAGTTGAAAACTGCCAATAAAAAGGGTTTCCCTTACTTGATTATAATAGGTCCTGACGAAGTAAAAAGAGGAAACATTACGCTGAGAAATATGAAATCTGGTTCCCAGGAAGAAGTATCTATGGAGAAATTGTCAGTTTATCTTTCTTCTCTTATGGGAGAAAGACCAGAGGAGGGCTGCTAATGGGTATACGAACCCATTATTGTGGAACCATTAGTAAGAAAAACGTAGGAGAAATAGTTAAGGTAGCTGGCTGGGTCCAGAGAAGGCGCGACCACGGTGGGCTAATTTTTATTGACCTCCGCGACCGAACTGGACTGGTACAGGTAGTATTTGATTATGAACAGAATAAACATTTTTTTGCTGTGGCAGAAAAGTTAAGGCCGGAGTATGTTATCTCCGTGGAGTCAGAGGTAAGAGAGCGTGACAAAGAAGCTATTAACCCTAAATTGGCTACAGGGGAGATAGAGCTTAAAGCTCTTAACCTGGAGCTTCTAAATACTTCTAAAACTCCTCCCTTTTATATTGAGGACGGCATAGATGTTGATGAAAACTTGCGGCTGAAGTACCGCTACCTGGATTTAAGAAGACCTGAGATGCAAAAAACTTTACACCTGCGTCACAAACTAGTAAAAGCTGTAAGGGATTATTTGGATGAAAAAGGTTTTTGGGAAATAGAGACTCCTGTTTTAACGCGCAGCACACCAGAAGGAGCAAGGGATTATTTGGTGCCAAGCAGGGTAGAGCCTGGAAGCTTTTTTGCCTTGCCCCAGTCCCCCCAGCTTTTTAAACAGCTGCTTATGGTTTCAGGCCTGGAGAAGTACTTCCAAATAGCCAGGTGTTTCCGCGACGAGGATTTGAGGGCTGACCGCCAGCCGGAATTTACACAGGTGGACATAGAGATGTCTTTTTGCAGCAGTGAAGACGTTTTAGCTATTGCCGAAGGCCTGGTAGCAAAATTGTTCTACATAGCCAAAGGAGTAGAACTATCTTTGCCTCTGCCCAGAATTTCCTATGAGGAGGCGATGCAAAAGTATGGAACGGATCGCCCCGACACGCGTTTTGGCATGGAGATAGTTAGCCTGGATGATCTGGCCTCAAGCTGTAACTTTCAAGTTTTTCGCCGTGTGATGGAAAAAGGCGGTATGGTCAGGGCTATAAATGTCAAAAAAGGTGCCTCCTTTTCCCGCAAGGAGCTGGATGATTTAACAGCCCTGGCTATCTCCTGGGGTGCAGGCGGCCTTGCCTGGATTACTTATGTGGCTGAGGGTTGGAAATCTCCTATTGTAAAATTTTTTACGGCTGGCGAGCTGGAGCTGCTTTGCAAAAGGATGCGGGTAGAAGAAGGGGATTTGTTGTTATTTGTTGCCGATCAGGGCTTGTTACCTCTGGAAATTTTAGGAAGGCTTAGGCTGCATTTATCCCAAAAAATTGATTTAATAGAGCCGGGACAGCATCATTTGCTATGGGTTGTCGATTTTCCCCTGTTAGAGTATAACCCGCAGGAAAGGCGCTATGTGGCGCACCATCACCCCTTTACTGCACCCGTGGAAGA
>JAAZDU010000267.1 GCA_012512665.1 Bacillota bacterium
CCCAAATGCCGGGCAAAATTTTTCACATAATGCGTAACCCTCTCAGAGTGGCCATAAGTATATCTATCCTTGGCATTGACCAGGGTCATAAGGGTTTTAAGGGAACTTATGATCTCCCTGTCTCCCTCCTCCGCCCCCTGGCTGATCTTTTCCAGGATCCCCAGGTACACTTGCACATTGTTTTTCCCCGTAAATTTACTGCTGATTAGTGCATTTTCGGCCGCATCCCAGAGGTCATGCTGATTTTTAACATGGTAGGGAAAGGTAGCTACTCCCATGGAAACGGTAATATTCCCGTAGGGCCAGGCCAGCTCAGGCAAAAAATTAGTTGCCGCCACCTTTTGCCTCAGCAAATGGGCAAACTGGACGGCCTTTTGCTGGTTGTAGCCGGGCAAAATGATGGCAAACTTATCTGATTCGTAGCGCGAGAGGACGGAGCCGGGGGGAGCGTTCTCTTTTAAGAGAAGAGAAAGGCCTACTAAAACCTTATCGCCCAGCCGGTGGCCAAAAGTATCATTAAACATTTTAAAGTGGTCAATGTCCAGTAAAACCAGGGAAAGGCACTGCCCTTTATTGTTATAATCAGGATTTTTAAAAAAAGAAGAAAGCTTGTCTTGAAAAAAGCGAAAATTACCCAAACCTGTCAGATCATCGCTGTCGGCAAGGGTAGCCAGGTGCTGGGTCGTCTTTTTTTCAACCTCATTCACCCCGCCCAAAAACCAGGCCGCCAGCAAAAAAGTACCGCTAAACAAAAAAGTAGAAGCCAGGCAATCTATCTGCCCCTGCCTGCTTTCAAAGTCAACAAGGGCAAAAAGGATAATGGAAGAAATAAGGGCAAAAAGAATACCGCCCCCGCGGCCAAAAGTTATGGAGCCCAGAATAACTGGCAGAAGGTACAGTGCCCCCAGCGGCTGCAGGGGTCGCTGACTGACAATAAGCGTATAAGTAATTATTAAAAAAAGTGCTCCCTGCTTGGTAATGTTCCAGATAAACATTCTTTTGGGGGAGCTGCCACTGGCATGATAAAAAAGGTAGTAGTCAACAGCAATAATAGCCGTTGCAGGCAAAAAAATGCCAAGAAGTACAAGATAAAAATCGTTGAAGGAATAACTTCTTGGCAAACATATAACAAATGCCGACACTGTCAACAGGTAGGCCAGGAGGTTGGCTCCTATTGTCAGATCAGCCAGCTTGTCCTCTCTCTCTTTCTGCCAGTCTGGCATGATTTTTTCAGGCCCCCATGTGTAGCTTATTCACGGCGAAGCTTAGCTGGTACTTCGGGTTCATAATACAACCAGGTGCATGCAGAGGCGGCACTGGCCATGGAGATAAAAGTTAGCAACCCGGCCAGGGCAACCAGCAGTCTGATAGCAAGAGCCCTCATCTTCTTTCCTCCTTTCAGATGTTTATTTTACCTTAAGTGTGCCCCAAAAAATATCGATGCGGGACATCACCCGGTAACCGGCAGGAGTTAAAAAAAATGTCTCCACTCCAACGGCCAGCGCACCGGCCAACACCAGTGAAGTATATTTTCCTGGGGCCAACATCTCCGCCCCCAGCAGTAGAATAGCCAAAAGCAGCTCCGCAGCCAGTGCCAGGTTGCGGAAGCGGCGGCGGCGCCTGCTGGAGCGCACGGGTTTTTGGGGATTATCCGCTGGTGCCAGCCTCAGGGTAATAAAAATAGCAGCTATAAAAATTAATGCAAACAGGTAAAGGATGAAGTTCTTTTGTAAATATCTTGACAACCAACCAGCGAGTAGCCCCAGCAGAGCGGGCACCAGGCTGCTTGTGAGAGCACACCGCCACATGCTGCTGCAATGTGCCCCTCCTGCAAACTGGCGCAAGCAAAACCAGGCTATAATTACCATCAATACTTCTGCCAAAACTTTAAAGATTATGCCCAGGACAATTGCCAACAAAAAGCTGATAGAGGAAGAAAAAACTATTTCCAGGCCATACAACAAGACAGCTTCATCTTCGCTGGAAAGACCCAACTTATTACCCATAAAGCTCGCAATTCTTGACAAAAAGTGATTCGCCAAAAAAGTCACCTTTTATTTTTATTAGCTTTTTTATACTTATAAACAACAAGCGTAACTGCAAAAATTACTACTACCTGGACCAAACCGGTCAAAGCTGCTAACAATGGATCCGTAAAAAGCAATTCGATCGGAAGATTGTAAAGCCTGGCCTGAAGAGGAATCAAAATTAATTCAAGAACCCCTAAAAAAACAACAACCAGCAAAGATACAATGAGCGCCGCACTGTACCTCGATTTAATAAAAACTGTCAGCAGCGCCGACAAGGAAATAACAGCAATAAGAGAATGAAGCCCAAAGGGCAATGGTAAGAAGCGAAAGACAAACAGAATGACGGCCTGTATAACTCCGATAATTACAATACTATTAAAATTAAACTTATTGCTCAGCAAAATCCAGGCCAACATGGTGTAAGAAATACACTCCGGAATACCCTGCACCAACCATTGCCATAAAGTTAGCTGCATAGCTCTTACCTCGCTTACATTGCTACATTAATAATTATTTCTATATTGACTTGCATATTGCTTTGCTGAGCAATATTCGACAGGTAACTGAAAAATCCTTTTTTTTCATTAAAATAAAAAAAATTGGTAGCGTGGAAGATGCCGGAAAGGGGCTAGAAACAGAAATTCAGAAGGAAGAAAGCCTTTTACTGGCGAAATATAGTATCATGGTCGACTTTTTTCAGGAAACTAAAGCAGGTATTTATAGAGGACTGCCCATTGTGCTGGGCTATTTTCCTGTAGGGCTGGCCTTTGGCGTCCTGGCCGCTGGGGTAGGTCTTACTATCATAGAAGCTACTTTTATGTCTGTCTTCGTTTTTGCCGGCTCGGCCCAGTTTATTGCCCTGAACTTGTGGGAAAGCCAAGCCGGAATAGCTGCTCTTACTCTAACCACTTTTCTTGTCAACCTGCGCCACCTCCTTATGAGCGCAGCCCTGGCTCCTTACCTAGGCCATTTAAATCGCTGGCAGCAGGTACTCTTTGCTTACGGAATTACTGATGAAACTTTTGCTGTCCACTCTGCTGATTTTAAGGAAGGTAAAATCGGGGCACCAGCCAGAATTATCGCTACCAACCTGTTTTCACACCTAGCCTGGGTCTTAAGTTCCTTTTTGGGTGTCTGGGCAGGCAGCTTGCTGGGCAACTTGGAAAGATGGGGACTTGATTATGCTTTGCCGGCCATGTTCATTGCTCTGCTGGTGATCCAGCTGGACAGCCCCCAAAAGGCTGTTGTCGCCGTTCTCTCCCTGGTTTTGGGGGTAATCTTTTATTGGGGATGTGGCGGCAACTGGTATGTTATTCTGGCCACCGTGCTGGCAGCCACTGCAGGGCTTGCCTGGGAGGTAAAAACTGGAACTACACCAAAAAAGGATGAAGCAGGATAGTGAAAAATTTCAGCGACTTTTGGCTTGCCATTTTTCTCATGACTGCCGTAACCTTCCTACCGCGCCTCTTGCCTGTTCTCTTTTTATCGCAGCGCAGGCTGGCCCCTGCCGTGCGGGTCTGGCTATCTTATGTCCCGGCGGCTGTGCTGGCAGCCCTGCTGGGGCCGATCCTTTTGCTGCCACAGGGAAGTTTTAATCTTAAGCCCCCTGTAAACCCATACTTTTGGGCAGCCATATCCTCCCTCTGGACAGCATTAAAAACAAGGAATATGTTTTTAACGGTGCTGGTGGGAATAGCTGCCCTGGCCTGCCTGCGCCTGATCATTTAGCCCTTTCTAGTAAGAGCGGATGTGGTAATC
>JAAZDU010000268.1 GCA_012512665.1 Bacillota bacterium
AGACAGAGCCGGCCTGGAAGCAGCTGCAAGAATGGTTGGGCCCACACTTTTTTTTGCCAGATGGCAGCTTGGATAGAAAAAAGCTTGCCCGGCTTGTTTTTACAGATGAGAAGGCGAGGAAAAAGCTGAACAGCATTGTCCACCCCCATGTTACTGAACAAATGTTTGCAGAGCGGGATTGTTTAAAAAAAGAACACCCCCGCGCAATCTTTATCTGGGACGTACCTCTCCTGATAGAGACGGGAATGCATGAGGCAGTAGATATAGTAATTTTGGTAGCAGTACCTAAAGAGATACAGATAAAACGCTTAATTGACCGGGACAGGCTTTCCTTGGAGGAAGCTTGCCAGAGATTAAACAGTCAGATGAGCCTGGAAGAAAAAAAGCCATATGCTGATTTAATTATAGGTAACAGCGGGTCATTGGCCCATACCTATTGGCAGCTGGAGAAAATTATATGGCCCAGGCTTTTGCAGCTTGAAGAAGATAAACATAAAAGCCAGCGAGAGACCATACAATAACTGTAAAACTGGTTTTAGCCTATTTTGGTTAATTTGGCGGCCCACCGGGGGTACATTATTTTGAAGAAAAGAAAACAAAGGTTGTTTTATCTTTTTTTATTTTTTGCTCTTCTTTACCTATTGCTTTCTCAAGCCGATTTTATCAGCAAACGTATTTATCGTATAAAATACAGGGATGAAATCTTTTATTATGCTGAGGCCAACCAGCTTGATCCTTATCTGGTGGCTGCTGTTATTCAAGTCGAAAGCAATTTTAACCCCCGTGCGCGTTCACCCAAGGGAGCTGTCGGTTTAATGCAGCTTATGCCATCTACGGCCCGCTGGGCAGCAGAAATGATGGGTTTGGATGATTATTCCGAGGAACTTCTATTGGACCCTCAGTATAATATTAAAATTGGGTGCTGGTATTTAAATAATCTCCTGCAGACCTTTGAAGGCAACCGTTATGCTGCCCTGGCTGCTTATAACGGTGGCAGGGGGGAGGTAATGAGGTGGCTCCAGGAAGGAATATGGGATGGAAGTTTAAAAAATTACAGGGATATTCCTTTTCCCGAAACCCGTGAGTTTGTGAAAAAAGTTGAAGACTATTACAACTTATGGGTGCCAGATGCCAGTTAGCTGTTTGATCTATTTTACTCAAGCTATGGTTTTTGGTATAATGACTTTGTTTTTAACGCTCAAGGAGGTAGACCATCATGCACAGAATAACCCTTATCCCGGGGGATGGGACAGGCCCGGAAATAACCAGGGCAGCTGTAATGGTTTTAGAGGCAGCTGGTGTGAAAATTGATTGGGATGTTAAAGAGGCGGGGGAGAAAGCCCTGCAAAGCACAGGTGAAGTATTACCCGAAGATGTAATTAATTCTATTAAACGCTGTAAGGTAGCGCTGAAGGGGCCGCTGACCACACCTCTGGGTGCAGGTTTTCGCAGTGTTAATGTTGCTCTGCGCAAAAAGCTTAATCTTTATGCAAATGTTAGGCCCGTGAAAACATATCGGGGTGTAGAGAGCCGTTATGATAATATTGACCTTGTAGTTATCCGTGAAAATACTGAAGACCTTTATGGTGGCATTGAGCATATGGTGGGTGATGGCGCAGCAGAGAGTATAAAAATAATAACCCGCAAAGCTTCAGAGCGAATTGTTCGGTTTGCTTTTGAGTATTCACGCCTGCATAAGAGAAAAAAGGTAACAGCTGTTCATAAGGCAAATATTATGAAACTTTCAGACGGCCTTTTTCTGCAGGTAGCAAAGGAAGTTGCTTCGCAATACCCGGATATCGAATTTGAGGATAAAATAGTTGATAATATGGCTATGCAGCTTGTGTTAAAACCGGAGCAGTATGATGTTCTGGTTACGCCCAACCTGTACGGGGATATACTATCTGACCTCTGTGCTGGTTTGGTTGGCGGGCTGGGGCTTGCGCCGGGAGCAAATATAGGCGACGAGGTAGCAGTTTTTGAGCCGGTACATGGAAGCGCTCCCAAGTATGCCGGTTTAAACAAAATAAACCCTATGGCCATCATACTATCTTCTACCCTCATGCTCAGACACATAAAGGAAGAGGAAACAGCTACACGTATTGAAGAGGCCCTCTCCGAAGTTCTGTCTGAAGGTAAACACGTTACTTATGATCTCGGTGGTTCTGCTACTACATCGGAAATGGCAGAAGCTATCTGCCAAAAACTAAGAAATTAATAATCTTACCGGGTGCTGTTTATTTTCCTAGTAGCCAATAACTTTAACCAGCACCCTCTTTTTCCTCTTACCATCAAATTCTCCGTAAAAAATTTGTTCCCACGGGCCAAAATCCAACTTACCTTCAGTTACGGCTACCACTACTTCCCTCCCCATAATCTGTCTTTTTAGATGGGCGTCAGCATTGTCTTCAAATGTATTATGCCTATACTGAGAGACAGGTTCATAAGGCGCAAGCTTTTCCAGCCACTCCTTAAAATCACTGTGCAGCCCCTTTTCGTCATCATTAATAAATACGCTGGCTGTGATATGCATGGCATTGACAAGGCACAGCCCTTCTTTTATGCCACTTTTATCTATAATTTGTTGAACTTTGTCAGTAATGTTGATAAACTCCACCCTGTCCTTTGTGTTAAACCAGATATATTCCCGAAAAGACTTCATTTTAGTATTCCTCCCGATGGATAGTTTCATAAGAAGATTAAAATGCTGTTTACTTTAAAATGGAGCATTAAAATATCATAATTAATAAGTTACGAAGCTGGGCAAAAAGGTAATCATTTGGGGAAAAGAAACAAGTATTATAAGGCATATTATAATAGCCAGTAAAAAAGGCCATACCCCTTTAAATATTGTTTCTAAGGGTATATCAGGTGCTACTCCTTTAATAATGTAGACGTTCATACCTACTGGAGGCGTAATGACCCCCATGGCCACCACCATAACAATGATCACGCCGAACCAGATGGGATCATAACCCAGGTGGGTAACAGCGACGGGGAAGAAGATAGGAATTGTAAGGAGCACCAGGGCGAGAGAATCAATGAAACAACCCAGCACAAGGTAAATTAAAAGAATAGCGCCTATAATCAGGAAAGAAGGCAGGGCAAGTTCAGACGCCCAGTTGGCCAAGTTAAAAGGAATACGGCTTATGGCCATAAAACGGCCAAAAACCATTGCTCCAGCCACCATAAACATAATCATGGCCGAAGTGCGCGTAGTATCGAGAAGTGATTTACGGAACCCTTCCCAGGTCAGCTGTTTCTCCAATAAGGTGATGAGCAAAACGGCGGCCGCACCTACAGCCCCTGCTTCAGTGGGGGTAAACCATCCGGCAAACAGTCCCCCTAAAG
>JAAZDU010000269.1 GCA_012512665.1 Bacillota bacterium
TCTTATCATAACAGATATTTATAGCGTTGGGGAGGAGCCCCTGCTGGGGGTAACCTCACAAGCACTCGCTGAGAAAATTAAAAAGAGGGGAACTTGTACGGTTCAGACTTTACCCCGGGAAAAAGTCGTCCCCTTCCTTCTTCAAAAAACACGAGAAGGGGACCTTGTTCTAACTATGGGGGCTGGCGATGTTTGGGAGCTGGGACACAGCTTTTGGGAAGAACTGCAGAAGTTGGATGCAAAAGATATTATTTTAGCTCGTGAAATCTTATAAACTAGATAATATATACATAGGGCTAAATAAAATTGGCTTAACTGGGCTTGCCCGTTATGGCCAACCGGTAAAATAAGCGCAGATAATCCAAAATGTTTCTGGTGATAAGAAATTCTTTTCTTACCTTTTCCCTGCCGGCAAGGCTCATTTTTTTCATTAAATCAGGGTTTTGCAGCAGGGTGACAATTTTATCTGCGCATTCTTCCACGCTGTTGACCAGATAACCTGTTATTCCGTTTTCAATTTGAAGCCTGATGCCACCCACGTTGCCCCCGATGACGGGTGTTCCTTTCCAGAGACCTTCGGCAACAGTCAGGCCAAAACCCTCCCGCAGCGACTTTTGTAGTAAAATGTCTGAAGCTGTTTGCAGGGCTGCAACCTCCCGGTCGCCAGTATTGACGATGACTTTAATATCATGATCTTCGCCAGCCTTTCTGAGGGTTTTAAAGAGGTAGCCCCATCCTTCGGGATCGTCAGTAGCCATGGACCCGACCAGGGCCAGTTGAAGGTCGGGTATCACTTCTTTAGCTTTTTTATAAGCATCGATTACCCCCAGGGGATCTTTCCAGGGATCAAAGCGGGATATTTGAGTTATAAGGGGTTTTTCCACATTAATGTTTAAATGCTTTAAGATATGCTTTGCCTCATCCATTTTCATGGTTTTATTTTTTGCACTTAAAGGATCAATGGAAGGAGCAATAAAAGCTACATTTGGTAGAGAATAACAGTCTTGGGGTACGTATTCTTCCATAGTAAAGATAGACGCATCGTATTTTTTTATGAACTGGTAAAGAAAATTCCAGTAGCTCATGTTGGGACAGGAAGTATCAATATGGCAACGCCAGATCCATTTTTCAGATTCCTTTTTTTCATAAAACTCAAGAAGAGCGGCAGGCTGAGGGTCATGGATAACAACGAAATCGTAATTCCAGTTTTTAAGATAAGAGGCATTAAGGCAATTATAATCTAGATAAATGCTTTTGTCATCCTCTTTGAGCACACCCTGCTGCCCCTGAAGGCAATTGTGAAAACTTTTGGTAACCTGGTAAAATTTTTCTTCCCCATAAATGGTCCACCAATCAACTTCAAGACCCAGGTCTTGCATTAAAGGAACCATGGAATGAAGCTTTTCTGCCACACCGCCACCAAAAGAGGTGGCGTTAACCATGGCGACTTTTTTTCCTTTCATTAACTTTGCAAAATAATTTAGTTCCTGGATGGTTTCTTTTTCTAAGAAAGAAACATAATCGGCAAGTTTTTTTTCTTCGGTTTTTACTAGCTGCATCGACATCATCCTTTGGCCTAATTTTTATAAGAGTTCTTAATATCATTGTAGCTTTTTTTAAACAATATTTTATTATTAAAAAAGTTCCTTAAGGGGTAGGATTTTACTGTCAACATAAAATTATGCAGGAGGTACTTGCTTGATGATAATGGGGGCAAACATATTAAACAGAGAAAAAAGTATAATAGAATTTAGGACAATTTCTATTAATAGTAAGAAGGTCAGCCTTCTTTTGAAGCAAGGGGAAAAAGAAATAATAAAGCATATGGAGGAAGAAAGACCTCATATTTACATAACCCGTGTTGAGGGGATGGGTTTAGACCTACTTTATAAATATCGCCTGGAGGGGAAGGGTGATTTTCCCGATCCTTATTCCCACTATCAGCCCGAAGGTGTCCACGGCTACTCCCAGGTAGTGGATCATGGCTCTTATGAATGGAGAGATTCCTGTTGGCAGGGGTTAGACCTTGAAGATTATATAATCTACGAACTGCATGTGGGAACCTTTTCGCCTGAGGGAACTTTTAAGGGAGTAGAGCAGAGGCTTGATTATTTGAAAGATTTAGGTATTACAGCTGTTGAGTTCATGCCGCTAACCCAAACACCTGGGCGCTGGAACTGGGGTTACGATGGCTGTAACTTGTTTAGTGTCAATAGCAATTATGGCACGCCTCAAGATCTGAAATGTCTGGTGGACGCTTGTCATCAAAGAAAAATGGCAGTTATACTGGATGTGGTTTATAATCACCTGGGACCTGAGGGTAATTACCTTCCATTTTTTGGGCCCTTTTTTACGGATAAGCACGAAACACCCTGGGGGCCAGCTGTAAATTTTGATGATGATTTCTGCGAGATAACGAGGAGCATGGTGCTGGATAACGTGCGCTACTGGCTGGAAATTTACCACTTTGACGCCTTGAGGTTGGATGCCGTTCATACCATTAAAGATGGCAGTGAACCTCATATACTGCAGGAAATAGCCCAGGTGACCAAAGAAACAGCCTTTCGGTTGGGCCGTAA
>JAAZDU010000270.1 GCA_012512665.1 Bacillota bacterium
AGAGAATAACAAGCCAGTATTTTCAAGGGTTTGAGGGGGATTTGTGAAAGGAGTTTATTTGACAAAGGAAAGAAGTTTATTTGGGTTACATAAAATCATCTTCACCATTGATTCAAAATTGGGACAGGTCATTTGTTTTTTGTTATAATAAAAATACAGATTATTTAAATAAATTTAAACAGGAGGTGTTTCATAGTGCATACGAAATTTAACCAGCTGGCAGAGGAAATAAAGGAGGAGGTAGTTGACTTTGCAGTTAAGCTGGTCCAGACTCCCAGCACGAGTGGGAAGGAAAAAGAACTAGCAGATTTATGCCTCGCCAAAATGAAAGAGCTGGGTTACGATGAGGTATTTAGAGACGGGATAGGTAACGTGGTAGGTGTTGTCAGGGGAACGGGCGGAGGGAAAAGCATTATGCTCAATTCGCACATGGACCATGTAGACCCGGGCGATCCTTCCAACTGGCGCTTCGAGCCCTACAGCGGTAAAATTGCTGATGGCTATATCCACGGGCGGGCAGCCAGCGATGTCAAAACAGGTTTGTCTGTTCAGATTTTTACGCCGCTAATCCTTAAAAAATTAGGCATCAGGTTAAAGGGTGACCTGATTTTTACAGGGGTTGTGCAGGAAGAGCCTGCAGAGATGTTTGGTATGAAATACCTGGTGGAGAAAACCCTGCCTGATAAAAATATACACTTTGACCTCATGCTGAGCTCCGAGGCTACCTCCTTAAACCTTTACCTGGGGCACAGGGGGCGGGTAGAGCTTGAAGTTGAAGTGCGGGGGAAAACCAGCCACGGCAGCGCTCCCTGGCGGGGAATAAACGCCGTTTATAAAATGCTGCCCGTTATTGAAAAAGTACAGCAGCTTAACGGCAAATTGCCGGAGCACGATTTCCTCGGCAAGGCCAGCATAGCTTTAACTATCATAGGCTGCAGCCCGGGGAGGTTAAGTATTATTCCGGATCAATGCACCGTATCCCTGGATCGCAGGTTGGTACCTGGGGAAACAATTGACGATGCCCTGGGAGAGATACAAGATATTCTTGAAGAGTTATCCAGGCAGGATGAACAGTTTAAGGGAGAAGTAAGGGTCCGCCGAGTGAAGGAAACTTCTTATACCGGCTACTTTGAAGAGGTAGAAAAGTACATGCCCGCCTGGTTCCTGGAGCCTGAAAATCCTTTTGTGCAGCAATCGCTGGCGGCTTTGCGCGAGATTGGCCAGAACCCTTCTTTTGGTAAATGGGATTTTGCCACCGATGCAAGCTATGTAACAGGAGTGAAAGGGATCCCCAGCATTGGCTATTCTCCTATGGAGGAAAAATATGCCCATACTCCGGAAGATAAGGCATCGATCGAGATGCTTGTCAAAGGATTGGCCGGTAATGCGGCTATTGTAGCCAAGATAGCGGGATAGAAGCCTGCACCGGTTTGTAATCTTTGCAGGGTTTTGGGTATTGTTGCCGAAAAATTGTGTGTATAAGACATAACATTGGGGAAGGGGTAAAAAATGAAGTGCGATCTCTGCAAGGAGAAGGATTGCCGCAAGGGCAAAGATTGTGTAGCAGTGAAAGAAGAGACCCTGCAGGCATACGAGAAGGAAGACAGGCTGATCATGGAGGCAGCAGCATATGTTGAAGGGACATATTATTTACAGAAAAACAGGGTAGAGGAGCTTATCCTCTTTTCCCAGAAGATGAATTACAAGCGCCTGGGTTTTGCTTTCTGCATAGGCCTCGCTCAGGAGGCAAGTGTTTTGGGAGATATTTTACGCAGCCATGGCTTTGATGTTTACAGCGTCTGCTGTAAAACGGGCGGTGTAGCTAAAGAGAATTTTAATCTGCCTAAAATTAAAAAGGAAGGTTATGAAGTAAGCTGCAACCCCATTATGCAGGCCAGGCTACTGGACAAAAAAGAGACAGAACTAAATATTATTCTGGGCCTCTGCCTGGGCCATGATATTCTTTTTACCAGGCATTCCAGGGCTCCTGTTACGACGCTGGTGGTTAAAGACCGCCTCCTGGCTCACAACCCCTGCGGCGCTCTCTATAGCAACTACCTGCGCAAGAAGTTAATCAAAAGTTAATCAAGTGAAAAGAACAGGAGCAGTTTTTTCTATCTGTCCCTTAAGTATTTTTCCCGAATGAATTAACTGCTCCTTTTCTCTTTCATCCAGCTCCAGGGGTAGTATTTTTTCTACACCTTTGCTGCCGACTATGCAGGGCAGGCTTAAATAGACCTTATCCAGCCCCGGAATCTGGTTTTGCACCAGGGTTGATACCGTTAGCACTGCCTTTTCATCCCTTGTAATGGCTTCCACAATGGCGCGCACAGCCAAGGCCACGGCATAGTAGGTGGCCCCTTTGCGCTCAATAATATCGTAAGCAGCCCGCTTCACCTTCTGTTCCACCTCCTCCTTCCAGCCGGGCCTGCAGTTTCCACCGCAGCGGGGGCACATTGCTTGAAGGCGCGAGCCCCCGATGGTAACGGTGCTCCAGAGGGCAACCTCGCTGTCCCCGTGTTCCCCGATGATGTAACCGTGGACGTGGCGGGAGGCCACGCCGCAGTGAGAAGCTATCAGCTGCCGGAAGCGGGCGCTGTCCAGCACCGTGCCTGAGCCGATTATCCTGCTGGCCTCCAGGCCGGAAGCTTGCCAGGCCACGTAGGAAAGGACATCCACCGGGTTTGTTACCATGAGGATAAGAGGGTTCCTTTGCAAAGCTGTGATCTTGGCCACTGTCTCGGCCACGATTTCGCTGTTTTGGCGGAGAAGGTCCAGCCTGGACTGCCCTGGTTTTTGCTTGGCTCCGGCAGTGAAGATGATTAGTTTAGCCTGGCGGCAATCGGCCATTTCTCCGGCAAAAACCCGCAAGGGCTTAACAAAGGGCGAGCCGTGCAAGAGGTCCATAGCTTCCCCCTGGGCTTTCTTTTGATTGATGTCAATCAGGACAATTTCTTGAGCGGAGCCTGACAGCATCAGGGCGTAAGCTGTGGTGGCGCCGACGAATCCTGCACCAATAATAGCGATCATTTTTACTCCCCTTTAATTATTTTGCCTTCCAGATTATTTTTCCTAAACAGGTTCATACTATACTGTTAACGGCATATTAATAATTAAAAAGGGGGGTTGACCTATGGTTGACCTGGTTGGCAGGCTGGGGCGCCTCCTTAAGCAGATGGAAGAGCAAAAAAAAATGGCAGAAACTGCCAGGCAGGAAAAGGCAGAAAGGGAAGCTTTTTATAAAATAGTCCAGGATGCCAGGCAGGATTGGGAAAATGCCCACTCTTTTTTTAACAGCGTTTCTGATCCTGACCTTGTAGATCAGGCTATTTATACCATGGAGGCCGCAGAAAAAAAATATCAGTACTTGTTAAAGCAAGCCCGCCTTCA
>JAAZDU010000271.1 GCA_012512665.1 Bacillota bacterium
CCCAGGTACCAGCGAAGATATTGCCCTACTGCTGGCATATGAAAAGGGGGCAGAGTTAATAGTTGCCGTTGGCTCTCATTCAAACATGATAGATTTTTTAGAAAAAGGACGCAAGGGTATGGGAAGCACTTTTCTGGTTAGGCTAAAAATAGGCTCTAGATTAGTTGATGCTAAAGGGGTAAACCAATTATATAATAGCTCGCTTAAGTGGCCAGTTTTAACAGCCCTTTTTCTTTCCGCTCTTTTACCTTTAACAATCGTAATAATTATGTCTCCAGTGCTACAGCATTTTTTAAAAATAGTATGGTTAAGATTCAAATATGGTTTTTTATAAATAAAAGGGTGCTTGCAGTTGTTGCGATTAAAAGAGCATATTATGTCCCTGGTTGCGGTCTTTTTTTCACTTGGTATAGGCCTTTTCTTAGGAATATCTCTCGGAGAAAATATTCTCGTCAGTAATCAGATAGAAGTTATAGAGCGGATGGAAATAAAAATTAACTCGTACCAGCGCCGGATTAAAGAGCTGGAGGAAAAGATTCTGTCTCTTCAAAAAGATCAAGAAAGCTATGCCATGCTGGAAGATAAATTATATCCTATAATACTACAGGATATACTTTTGGGTCATAAGATAGCTTTTATAACTCACACTATACTTCCTGACAACGTTCTTTCTTTTTTTGATATTTCCGGGAGTGAGTTAAATATTTATTTAAAAGAAGTTTTAGAAGAAGATTTTTTTTATAATGAAGAATTTTGGGCGGATTATTCGGTTTTATTAGTGTCCAATCAGCTAAGAGCTGATCTTGATATAGAAGGACCGTATGTTTTTACATTTTTTATTGATGAAGAGGGAAAATTGTTTTTACAAGAAGAAAAAGAACCCATATCTTTTGCCAGTCTTTATGACTGCCTAACTTTTTTAGAGTTAATTGGTGTTAACTTTGTGAATTAATGAGGTATAAATCATATGCAAAAGGTAACTGCTGTTATCCCGGCCTATAACGAGGAGAATTGGATCGGAGAAACTGTAACAGCGATCGCTAATAGCCTTTTTATAGATGAAATAATTGTTGTTGATGACGGCTCTGAAGATCTAACCTTCCTGGAAGCAAAAAAAGCAGGGGCCAGAGTATATTCTCATAAAAAAAACAGGGGTAAAGCTGAAGCCTTGCAGACGGGGGTTTCTTTTTCCAGTAATCCTTTTCTTGTCTTTGTTGATGCAGATCTTAAAAGTACTGCTTGTCTGGTTGATAACCTCATTAAACCAGTTATAAATAATGAAGCGGATATGGCAGTAGCTATACTTCCCAGGCCCCAAAAGGGTGGTTTTGGTATCATAAAAAAAATAGCCCAATTTTATATAAAATACAGAACAGGTTTCTTGCCGCTAGCACCTTTATCAGGCCAAAGAGCATTAAAAAGAGAAATATGGGAGTGCATTGATGCAGAAGTTTTTGGTTTAGGATTTGGGGTTGAAGTAGCCCTTTTATTAAAAGCTTTGCGCAATGATTTTCGTATTGTAGAAATTCCTCTTTCTTTACAGCACAGGGAAAGAGGAAAAGATGTCAAATCTTTTTGCCATAGAGGAAAACAATTTGTTGCGGTAGCTAAAGTTTTGCTAGGAGATATCTACCATGGTCGCAGGTGAGAGTCAGTATTTAGTTTTTTTAATTATCTTGCCAGGGATAACAGCGTTTATATTGTTACCACTTATTGAAAGCCTTTTAGTAAAAAGTAAAATAACTTGTTTTAATTTTAGACAAAAAGTAATACCGGAGGGAATGGGCTTATTATTTTACTTAGCGATCATACCTTCTATTTGGGGCGCCCCTGCTCTTCCTGCATTTTCAGCAGATATCCTCAAAAAAAAACTCTCCCTGGCCACTGGCTTGGCTTTTGCAGGTTTTTTGGATGATAGTATGGGAAGTAAGAAACAGAAAGGTTTTAAAGGCCATTTCAAAGAGCTTTTACATCATGGAATGCTCACAACAGGGGTTTTAAAGACGTTTTTTATAGTTTTTTATGTTTTTACCATCTTGGCCTTAACCGAAAAAAATTATTTTATAATTTTTGTTGACACAGCAATTATAGCAGGAACTGCAAATTTTTTTAATTTGCTTGATTTAAAACCCGGACGTGCCTGGAAGATGTTTTTCCTGATTTTTTTCTTAATTTTATTTTTTTCCGGAAGCCCTGATGTCGTAATTCTTTTTTTCCCTTTGCTGGTGGTAGGCTTAATTTATTTACCCGGTGAACTTGAACAACGTTTTGCAATGGGAGATACGGGTGCTAATTTGTTGGGAGGACTAAGCGGTTTTTTACTTGTAGCTACGTTAAACCTATCGACCAAGCTTTTTTTATTGTTATTCTTGCTAATGATACATTTAGTCTGCGAAAAAAAATCTCTTTCCCGCATTATTGAAACAAACCCTATCCTAAATTACCTTGATGTCCTGGGTACTAAAAAAAATTAAAGGAGCTTTGCTTTGATCCGTTTACGTAGAGGAATTGTTGAAAAAATACTCTGGTCCAGAAAAAACATTCAAGCACTTCTTGTCAAAGTCGATAGTTCTTTTGCTAAGGCTATTAATTACCCTTGCTTAACTGGAGAGGCTAAAGAGGGAGATGAGACACTTTTAAATACGACCGCGGTTTGGAAAAAGCTGGGAACCGGGGGTTTTCATTTTGTTGTTGCTATACTATCGATTAAAGAAAAGGATATTGATGTTAAAGGTCACTTAATGAAAATGCGTTATACTCCTTTGCAAATAAAAGTAAATTCATATGAAGAAAGCCGTGGGATTAACTCTTTGGCATTCCTAAATTTTAAAGGCATGGAACGCTGCCCGGTACTGCTTGCTGAACTGCACAGCATGGTTAATCCGCTTGTCTGTGTTATTAAAGAAAAAATACCTGATGCACGCCTGGTTTACATCATGACAGATTCGGCTTCTTTACCAATGGCTCTGAGCTATAATATTTATCAATTAAAAAAAAATAAGCTGCTTCTCGCTACGATTACCTGCGGACATGCTTTTGGAGGAGACCTGGAAACGGTTAATATCTTTACAGCGCTAATGGCTGGCTTTTTAGAATATAGCCCTCATGCCATGATAATAGCCCCAGGCCCTGGAATCGTTGGGACAGGTACTAAATATGGCAATACTTCTTTAGAACAAGGTGAAAATGTTAACAGAATAAATTTGCTGCAAGGTAACCCCATTTTTGTGCCCAGGGTTAGCTTTGCGGAAAAAAGAAGGAGACATTATGGCATCAGCCACCACACGCTAACATGCTTAACTGAACTTTCCCTCACACCCGCAGAGGTGGCCTTTCCAGTTTTAGAAAAAGAGCAGATGTCCTATCTTTTGGGACAGATTAAAAGAGCTAATCTTTTTAGTAAACACAAAGTATATTTCTTACATGTTCAAAAAATTATAGAAAAATGGAAAAAAAGAAGGGAGGCTTTTACAACTATGGGAAGAAATATAGAAGAAGATCCTATTTTTTTTGAAGGGGTTGCTGCCGCAGGATTAAGAGCAGTAAAGTTAATAGAGGAGAGGGGTATAAACACTTGGAGGAAAAAACTTTAAGCAGTAAATATTTGTATGACGGTAATATTTTTAAACTAAGGGTAGACCAGGTTTCTCTCCCTAATGGTAAAAAAAGTAAGAGGGAAATTATTGAACATAGGGGTGCCGTGGCGATTGTTCCTTACGATGAAGAGGGTAATATTATTTGCGTAAAACAGTACCGCAAGGCGGTTGAACAGGTTGTGCTGGAGATCCCAGCTGGAAGATTGGAAGAAGGAGAAAACCCTGAGGAATGTGCTAGAAGGGAACTGCAGGAGGAAACTGGTTTTTATCCTGCAGAATTAAAACCTGTATGTTCATTTTATCCTGCAGTTGGTTATTCAACTGAAATTATCCATATATATAAGGCTGAAAAGTTACAAAAAACAAGCTTTATGCAAAGGGATGAAGGTGAATTTATAGAAATTGTAAAAATCCCTGGGAAGAAAGAAGCAATTATCGATCTTATACAAAAGGGTGATATTACTGATGGAAAAACAATCATCGGTTTAATGTTAACTGTTTTTATGGAAGAAAGGGAATAAAAAAATATCTTTTGCATAAAAATACCCATAAATAATGCTAATATGTGCTTTATAAGGTATTAACTTTATGACGGGTTATCATAAAATAAATCCTTTCAATTGTTATATTGATAATCTTTGGTTTTTAAATGCAGCCACACTAGTATTTGCCTTAGGTGTTTTTTCAGGAGCTTTTTCTCTTCGCTATTTAAATAGCGATCATCTGCATTATTATAGCAATATAATATCCGCATATATTGGAAGCCCATCTATATCAGGCCAAAATATATTAAGAACTTCTTTCCAGTATAATCTTTTCTTTTATCTGATCCTGTTCTGCTGTGGCTTTTTTTATTGGGGCTATCTGGTTTCTTTTCTGCTGCTAGTCTGCTATGGTGCTTCCATAGGCTTTTCTGTAGGGTTATTGGTGTTGCTGTTAGGGTTAAAAGGATTCATTTTAGCAGTGTTTTCTATACTTCCCCATAACATTTTGCTAATCCCTGCCCTCTTGTTTATTGTAGTCAACAGCGTTACTTTTTCTCTGTCTAGAAGAACAAAAACAAGGATTACCGGATATAATTACCTATCAAAAATGTTTGCACTATCTGTGCTGGTTCTTTTGGCTTGCCTTATCGAAAGTTCTATTACTCCAGTATTTGTAAATTGGATTATAAATTTTCTTTAAATGGAAATTAAGCAAAAAATAAGAAAGGATTTCCTACACTGGTGTTGAATAAATAAGAACTAAAAAGTACATGAGCGTGTTTTTAAAGGGGTCAGGTAATGGAAGAATTGTTAAAAAACTTTATCTCTTTTCTTTCCGTTGAAAGGGGACTTGCAGCTAATACCCTGGAGTCATACGAAAGGGATATAAAGAAATATTTGCTTCTCTTAAAAAAAGCTGGAGTTGAATCAATAGAATTAACTTCCAGGAAAAATATAAGCGATTACCTCCTTTTGTTAAAAAACAAACAATTTGCTCCTTCTACTATTTCACGTAACCTGGCTTCATTACGTTCTTTTTATCGATTTTTGCTAAAAGAAAAATATATTACAAGTGATCCTTCTGCTGAGTTTGTTTCACCAAAACAATCTAAAAAATTACCTCGTGTCCTTGAACCTGAAGAAGTAGAGCTTCTTCTCTCCAAACCTGACACTAGAACCAAAACAGGGAAAAGAGATAAAGCAATGCTCGAATTACTGTATGCTACAGGCATAAGG
>JAAZDU010000272.1 GCA_012512665.1 Bacillota bacterium
ATAAAAAAATTTTTTAAACAATCCGTGCCAATTTTGCGGCTATGATTCATTTATATGATTCATTTAATAGTTAATTTTTTTTGATCTGTGCGCCGGTGTTGCTGTCTATGTAATAATTGTCTTTGTATAAAAGTTCAGAGATAGGAACAATGGTATAGCCCTCCTTTTTGGTGTGGGCGATTATCTCTGGCAGAGCTTCGGCTGTATAGAGACCATTATTGTGAAAAAGAATAATAGCGCCGGGGTGAAGGTTGCTTGTGACTCTTTCTACAAGAGCTTCTTTACCATGTTCCTGCCAGTCCAAGGAATCAATGCTCCATTGTATTGTTTGATAGCCAAGTTTTTGTGCTGTTTCTATGACTGTGTTGTTGTATTCACCGAAAGGTGGCCTGAAAAGCCTGGGTTTTTCCCCTGTCAATTCTTCGATCATAGCTGCTACTCTGGTTAACTCCTGGACTATTTCTTCTTCTCCCAAGGTATTTAAATGGGGGTGGCTAAAGGTATGGTTGCCTATCTCATGCCCTGCTTCAGCTATTTCCTTGACCTTTTCGGGATATTTTTCCACCCAAAAGCCTGTTAGAAAAAATGTGGTTACTATATTATTATTCTTTAACTCTTCCAGGATGGCCGGGGTCCTTTCTGCTCCCCAACAGGCATCAAAGCTGAATGCTACTTTTTTTTCCTCTGTTTCTACGTAATAAATGGGTACAAGGCGTTCTTTTTGGGTTAAAAAGAGGGTTACTGGTCTGGTTATTTCATTGAAAAAAATATTCAAGAAAGCCAGCACAATAATGGCCCCAGCCAGCAGCAGAATGATTTTCCTCTTTTTTATTTTTTTCACTTTTATTCTCCTCTCGCAGGTTCTGTGTATATATATATTCCCGCGAGCTGTATTCTAAACCATTACTTTTAAGGAAGCTTTATGCTGCCCGTGAAGGAATTAAAGCTAGTATTGTAGAAAACATTGTTCGCCGGAGTTATATTATTTATTATTTAAGGAAGGTGAACAATTTGTCCGTTATATCCAAAAGGGCATGCCTGACCAAAATTAAACCTTATGTACCTGGTAAGCCTGTAGAAGAGGTAGAAAGAGAGCTGGGTCTTAAACAGGTTATCAAGCTTGCTTCCAATGAAAACCCCTTGGGGCCTTCCTCTAAAGCTTTACAAGTTCTAAGGGAAGCCTTGGCTTCAATAAATCAGTATCCAGACGGAAATTGTTATTATTTAAAAACAGCTTTAGCGGAGAACCTGGGGATAAAGGATACCAATATAATTGTAGGTAATGGCTCCGATGAAATTATTGGCTTTATAACCTCTACCTTTTTAAACGCTGGAGAAGAAGTTATTTACGGCAACCCCAGTTTTTCGGAGTACGATTTTGCAACCTATCTCATGGGGGGGCTTGCTAAACCTGTGCCGCTTAAAGATTATCGCTATGATCTGACTGCCATGAAGGAAGCTGTGACCGAGCGTACCCGCATTATTTTTATCTGCAACCCTAATAATCCTACTGGCACAATTGTCTTGCAAGAGGAGGTTGATGATTTTTTAAAAGACATTCCTCCCCATGTACTGGTAGTGTTTGACGAGGCTTACAATGAATATGTCACGCACCCACAGTATCCGCGCAGCATTGACTATTTGCAGGAATACAAAAATGTTATAATTTTGCGCACCTTTTCTAAGATTTACGGTTTGGCAGGCCTGCGTGTAGGTTACGCTGTCGCCTGTGAAGAAATTATAAGCAGCCTTTACAGCGTGAGGGAGCCTTTTAATGTTAATTCACTGGCCCAAAAGGGAGCAGCGGCGGCCCTGGCTGACAAAGAACACCTGGCCAAAAGCCGCCGCGTGAACGAGGAAGGAAAGGAGTTCTTGACTCGAGAGTTTACAGCTCTGGGCCTTCCTTTTATACCGACAGAAGCTAATTTTATTTTTGTAGATACAGGCGTGGATGCTGTAGCTCTCTTCAAATGCCTGCTGCAAAAAGGGGTAATTATTCGATCTGGAGATATTTTTGGTTTGCCTACCTTTATCAGGGTTACGATAGGCACCAGGGAAGAAAACGAGATGTTTATTAAGGCTTTAAAAGAAGCCCTTTCCGAGATATCTGCCAAAAACTAGTGTTTCCTGGCAAAAAGCGATGCAACTGAATCAGCAAAGCTTTTAATATTGCTCTTGATTTCTCCTGTAAGCACAGTCATGAATAACTCAGCCAATTTTTCCTTCTTTTCTGCCTCCTCTAGAGAAATGGGGGAAATTGTATCTCCCTCTTTAATGATACAATTTCCCTCTTCATCGAATATGGAATAACTTGTTTTTTTGTTTAGCAAGAAGGATTTTACATTTGTTTTAACCTCTTCGCTTAACTGCCTGGTGCCCTCCTGCAGTTCCTTTTCAATCCTTTCCCAAAATGTAGAAAGTTCGTTTATTCCTGGAGGCATATCTTTTTCTGCTTCCTCTTCTGCTGCCTCATCTTCTTTCTGGAAGAACTTATGGGAGCGCTTTTTAAATAGTTCCCAGGCTTCCAGGAGGCGCTTGCTGCCTTTATCAAGCTTTTCCCTGGTAAAATCAATTCCTTCTAAAAGTTCTCCAACTCCTGCTGCAAATAGTATTTGATATAATTTACCCACCTTTCGCGCCCGGTCAATAATATCTTCTGTGATTTTTTCACCCTTGTTGATTAGCACGGCCCCCTTGTTATCCTGCACTCTATAGGCCGCTTCACGGCCTATAGAAAACTCTACAGCGCGTATTTCCAGGGAGCGGGTTATTTCTTTGGCCATTTCAATGGGTCTGTCTCGCAGGTTGCTTTTATCTAAAGGGTGCAGGTGATTGTGAAAAGAGCTGGTGGCAAGGACAAAATCTTTCCCCAGATTGCGTATGGCTTCGGCACTGAGCAGAGCTTCCCTGCCAAAGTCTTCTAAATTTAGATCCCTTAAGTGAAGGGCTAGAATGGCCCCTGTTTCGGGATCAAAGGAAAAATCTTCTACCTGGCCGATAAAGGTTCCATCTTCGCTTAATATTTTTTGCCCGGCAAGAGGGTATGCCCGTGGCTGCGGCTCATCCTCCAAAACGACATCCTCCTGCGTGATAATAGCATCTCTGCCTATTTTGTAGATATGCTCGAAAGGTAAAAGCCTAATGC
>JAAZDU010000273.1 GCA_012512665.1 Bacillota bacterium
GCATTTTCCAGACCTGGTATAAGGCGAAATACCCTTTTTTGCTCAGGCCATTTCAGCTTGGTTTGAAAACCACCCATGTTGTAAAGCGTTCCCTCCTTATTATCCTGGCGGAGCTGTACAACGGCAAAAGGTTGTTTACCTGTGTAAGGGTCAACAAGACCTACGGGCTTTAGGGGTCCAAATCGTAACGTATCGAATCCTCTTTTTGCCAGAGACTCTACCGGCATGCAGCCTTCAAAAAGCACTTCCTCCTCAAAAGAATGTAAGGGGTATTGCTCGGCTTTAAGAAGTTCCTGCCAAAAAAGTGTGTATTCTTCCTCGGTTAAAGGGCAGTTGATATAGTCGCCTCCACCCTTACCATAGCGCGATGCTCTAAAAACACGTTCTTCATTAATTGTAGAAGCATCAACTATAGGGGCAGCGGCATCATAAAAATATAGTTGATCTTGCCCAGTTATTTGCACTATTTTACAAGCCAGAGCATCAGAAGTTAACGGCCCAGTAGCAATAATAAGGGGCCTGTGGTCAGGGATTGTTGTAATCTCCTGTCTATAAATATTTATGAGCGGATGTTGAGCCAATCTATCGGTAATAAAAGAGGCAAATTGTTCCCTATCCACTGCTAAAGCCCCACCTGCGGGCAGCTGCGAAGAATAAGCCGCTTCCATAATCAGCGAATCAAGCATTGCAAGCTCTGCTTTTAATAAACCTACAGCGTTTTCTACAGATAAACTTCTAAAAGAGTTGCTGCATACAAGCTCTGCCAATAAGCCTGTTTTATGGGCAGGCGTTGATTTTCCTGGCCTCATTTCATAAAGTTCCACTCTGTATCCTCTTTTGGCAAGCTGCCATGCCGCTTCAGAACCTGCCAGCCCGCCGCCAACTATCACAACTTTATTAGCCATATTTACTTCTCACTTTACTTTTTCTATATAGTTACATGATTTATTCATACACTGAAAGTAAATGCCATCTTTTCGTTTTTTTTCTATTAATATGGTGTGGCATTCGGGACATTTCTTATCAACCGGTTTATCCCAGGAAACAAATTCACACTGCGGGTAATTCTTGCAGCCGTAAAAAATGCGGCCTTTTCGGGAGCGTCTTTCAACAATTAGACCCCCATCAAGGGGGCAGTTGACTCCTATGCTTTTCAAAAAAGGCTTAGTAAATTTGCAGTCCGGAAAACCTGGACAGGCTAAGAAGGGACCATACCTGCTTTGTTTTTTTACCAGGTTACGCGAACAAAGGGGGCATTTTTCATCTGTCACTTCTTCTTGTATTTCAATTTTTTCAATTTCTTTTTCTGCAATCTCCAGCCTCTGGCGAAAGGGAGAATAAAAGTCTTTTAAAACCTGATGCCTATCCAGGTTACCTTCCTCAATTAAATCAAGCTTTTCCTCCATTTGAGCCGTAAACGATATATCAATTATTTCGGGAAAATAGTCTTTTAATAAATCAACTACCAAAAAACCCAACTCCGTAGGATGTAAAGCTTTATCTATTTTCCTAACGTAACCACGGCTTAAAATTGTATCGATAATAGGCGCATAGGTGCTAGGCCTGCCTATACCTTTCTTTTCAAGAGTTTTTACCAAGGTTGCTTCAGTATATCGGGGTGGAGGCTGCGTAAAGTGCTGGCTAGGTTCTATAGCCAAAAGCTTGAGCTCTTGATTTTCTTTCATCTTCGGCAATACAATTTCATCTTTTGTTTTTTCCTGAGAAGGTTTACTTACTGACATAAATCCTGGGAAAAGCATTGTAGATCCTGTTACTTTAAAATAGTAATCACCGCAGGCAATATCAACTGTTTTTTGCTCCAGCACAGCGGCCGACATTTGGCTGGCAATAAACCTTTCCCAGATAAGAACGTAGAGCTTGAACTGGTCCTCATTCAGATATGACTTTACTTTCTCTGGGTCGCGCCAGGGGGAGGTGGGCCTTATTGCTTCGTGAGCGTCCTGAGACTTTTTATCAGAGGTGTATTTACGCGGCTGCTTAGGATAATAATTGGCGCCAAATTTACTTACAATATATTCTTTTGCAGCTCCCTGTGCCTCTGAAGAAATTCTGGTACTATCGGTTCGAATATAAGTTATCATACCAATTGTTCCTTTTTCCTCTGGAACATTAATGCCCTCATAAAGCTGCTGGGCGACTGCCATAACCTTTTTGGTTGTAAAGCCCAGTTTTTTAACAGCTTCCTGCTGCATACTGCTAGTAGTAAACGGAGGCGGGGGATTGCGTTTTCTTTCCCTTACCTTAATATTTTTAACTACAAAGGTCTGGTTATTTAACTCCTGCAAAATTTTCTCTGCTTCAGCACGTGACGATATGTTAATCTTTTTCTCTTTTTTGCCATAAAACTTGGCAGGGAAGGAATTATCCTCCCTATCTACGGTAAGCATGGCCTCAATTGACCAGTATTCTTCAGGCGTAAAAGCTTCTATTTCCTTCTCCCTGTCACAGACAAGGCGCACTGCTACCGATTGGACCCTGCCAGCGCTAAGGCCTTTTTTTACCTTACGCCATAATAAAGGGCTGATTAAATAACCAACTAGTCGATCTAAAATACGCCTGGCCTGCTGCGCCTCAACACGGTTGATATCTATTTCACCAGGGTTATTAAAAGCATTCTTAATAGCGTTTTTCGTAATTTCATTGAACTGCACCCGATAAAATTGATTGTTGGTATTTTGCAAAACATTTTTTAAATGCCAGCAGATAGCCTCGCCTTCCCTGTCAGGGTCAGCTGCTAGGTAAACAGAGCTTGCTTTCTTGCTTTCTTTTTTTAATTCTTTTAAAATATTCCCTTTCCCCCGAATGGTAATATATTTAGGTTGAAAATCTTTCTCTATATCAATTCCTAAATGACTTTTTGGCAGATCAATTAAATGCCCCATGGAAGCTTTTACCTTGTACTTTCTTCCCAAAAACCTTTTTATTGTTTTGGCCTTAGCTGGTGACTCTACCACCACCAAATAATTTGGCATCCTTACACCTCCGGAGCATTTTAATTTATTACATTATTAACAGAAGCAAAACCTTATATGCGTAAAAAATATTTTCCTGGCAGCTGTTTTATAGTACCTTTTAACTCAAGTTCCAACAAAAGCGGCAGCAATTTTTCCGCCCCCCAACCTGTGGTTTTAATGATTTGGTCAAGATGGTAAGGGCTGTACGGTATAATATCTAGTAGTTCTTTTTCCTCTTTGTTTAGCGACTCTTCAGTTTTAGATAGGGGCTGTTGGCTGGAGCATCTCATTTGAAACTCGGGAAATTCTTCTAAAATATCCTCAATGTTTTCAATTAATTTGGCACCTTCCTTAATCAATTTATGGCAACCTCGGCTGTAAGGGCTGCCTATACTACCAGGAACTGCAAATACCTCGCGATTATATTCTAAAGACAGGTGGGCGGTTATCAAGGCGCCACTTTTTTTGGCAGCTTCAATTACTACAGTCCCCCTGCACATACCGGCAATAATTCTATTCCTGCGGGGAAAGTTAAATGGCAGAGGCTTAGTCCCCAGTGGATATTCACTGATAACCGCCCCTCTTTGCGAAATCTCTTTCATAAGCCCTTTGTTTTCGGAAGGGTAACACTCATCTAAACCACAGCCTAAAACAGCAACAGTTTTCCCTCCCCCTGCAAGGCAGCCCCGGTGGCTCCAGGTATCAATCCCCCTGGCTAAACCGCTCACAACAACTATACCTTGCTTGGCTAAAGAAGAAGATAATTTGAAAGCTACCTCTTTTCCATAGACCGTATGTTTTCTGCTACCGACCAGAGCAATGGAAAAAGAGTTTGATGGAATCTCTCCCAGATAATAAAGAATAGGTGGATGATCGCTAATATTTTTCAATAAAGGCGGATAGTGTTCATCATCAGGTATGGTACACTTTACAGGTCCTTTACTGTGTTCGGCAAAAGAGCTTTCCAGATTAAAATTTTCCCTGGCTTTGATAGACTTTTCAATTAAATCTTTGGAGGGAAAATTATTTGTTAACAATTCTTTTGCAGATGCTTCCCAAGCTTTTTGAGCTGAACCAAAAAAGTCAATTAATTTATTAATGAGCTGAGCATTTTGCTCATAGATCACGTTAAGACCATGCCTATACATATAGCGGTCCAAGCTATACATCTCCTTTGTGTATCAAGGAAAAACCATGAGGATTTTACTCATGGTCTTCAGCAAGTATAACACAAAGTTTTTATGCGGTAAATACTATCCTTACTAAGAAAAGTGCTTCTTTAAGATAATGGAAAAATTTGCTACCTAGCGGGCTCAGGTTTTTAAATTAAAACACCTTTTGGCCAAAGAAAATTATCGATTAATCTTGTGCCACCTACTTTCAC
>JAAZDU010000274.1 GCA_012512665.1 Bacillota bacterium
GCCGCTAGCCTGGTGAATAGCCCTGGCAAAAACCTCCTTGCCAGTGCCGCTCTCTCCTACAATAAGTACACCGATGTTAGTTTTTGCTACCTGCCTGGCTCGTAAGATTCTATCTTTTAATAAGCGGCTTTTGCCGATAATCTGCCCGAAAGAGTTTCCGTCCTCGGCAATCTTGCTTACTTCCTCCTGGAGATACTCCAGCCTGGTTCTGGTCTCTTCCAGTTCAAAACCAAGGTTAGTTATTTCAGTTACATCTTTATCGCTCGATACAGCACCTACCAGTTCTCCTTTAATATAAAGTGGCCTGGCACTGGTAGCAAAATAACGGCTCTGGCGAGGTTTATGCAGGAAGGTTTCCATAGCTTTCTTTTCCTTTAACACTTTTAATAGGAGAGCATTGGGGATAAAGTGCGCCAGGGGTTTACCTATAATATCTTGAGCTGGTATATCATAGATTTCTTCGGCCTTTTCGTTCCACAAAAGAACAGTTCCTTCTCTATCGACAACACAAACCCCTTCATGGAGGGCATTTAAGACTGATACCAGTGTACTGTTTTCTAGGTCTTTTAAAGTCATGCTATTGCACCTCAAGCTGCATCATTCAACCTGCCTTTGCCGGTACCGGCCATAATATACAGCATATACCGCGCCGAGCGCTGCACACTTTTTATTATAGCATAAATTCATACTTGTCAGCTTAAGGTGCTTGCGCCCGTACTAACAGGAATTTCCAAGTTTATATCCTTGCCTTTCCCTATATGGATTCTTATAAATTGGTTAGCTGCAATAACAGCAGTTTTATCTCCCGTGCTTTCCCTAACAACGGCTTTCTCTACTTCTTCTTTTTCCTTTAATGATCTTTCAAAAATCTCATTAACACCATCCACTAAATCCGGCGTCAAGGGAGTTAAAGCCCCTACTGTTTTTACAAGCTTTCTTCCTAACACCTGCCCTACGGTTAAGCAGTTATCAGGAATATCTACTAAGCCCGAATCTTCAAGATCAGGTAAAATATTTGGATCTTCAATATGAGATGGCTTTACTTCTGCACCAGCTTCAAGCCTACAACAAGTTACAGCATAATCATTTTTGTGCTCCTCTGCTTGCTCATTAGTCAAAGCCATTACTATTCCCCCACTGTCTTTTATTTTCCTGTACAACCCCAGCCCACATGCTCTTAAAATGTGATCGGTGCTATGATAAAGTGGAACTCCTAACCTAGGAGCTATCTCAGAGATTGTATTGGTTCATTCCTGGCAAGTCCCCAGCAGTAAAGCTTCCGCACCTTTTTCCCTTAACTCTAACACCTTTTCAGCTTGCCCTGGACAAACACCGGGTTTATCGCACCTGTAGCGATCCCCCACTTTTACCATGCGCTTACAAGGGGTAACCGCTACAACCTGTCCCCCCATTCCTTTAGCTATCTCTTTTAAGCGCTGCTGCGCTGCTCACCTCCCCCACATTCACAAAAAAGAAGGCCAAGATGTCTTTCCTCATTAAAAAAAGGCATTGCTAGAGTAAGCCCTCCAGATGTTTTAGTAATTGGGGAGTTTTTATTGCCGCGCATTCCGGTAAAAGCTCCGCCAATAACGAACTCCCCGTAGGGCTCTATCGCTTTTCCAATTTGTTCGATCAAATCTCTAGCTAAAGTGCCTATGGGAACATCAAACAAAACTTTTCCATTCTCTGCTCCCCGGATTCGCCCTCCTACTGTTATATCTTTATCTATCACGGGTTTTTTCTTCTCGATAGCCAAAGTAATATTCTTTAATGTTTCTACATTGCATACAACGGCCTTTGCTTCTGATGGCAGCTGTCCCGGTTTTAATTCTACTCCCAGCAGTTCCCTCACTACCACTCTTTCATCCCCGGAAGGATAGATATCCGGCAGGTACTTTATTTCAATCCTGGCATCATTTTTAATAACTTTGGCCCACATTTATCAGGGCCTTTTTGTTTTTAGCTTTTATAGCCACAATTCCTTTGGAAGCATGGGTTATTCCCATTACATATTTTAGTCCTCTAACCACTACTTCCGGGTTTTCTTCTAAGTACTTAATATTATGGCTTTAAATTTGGCTCACACTCGGCAGCATTGGCTATGACACAACCGCCTTGCAAAGATAAATCAAGCTTAATATGAGTTGGAAAACCTGCCCCTCCTGCTCCTACTATGCCGGCCTCCTTGATCGCCTCCAAAGGGTTGGCGGTATCCTTTATTTTTGTATGTTAGCCCCTAGCCCGTTAGGCACAGCTATTAGCTGCCCTCTTTCTACCCTTCTTTCACTATTGGCACAGCAGCTTTTCCAATGTGCTGTAACAGGGGTATTACAACCCGTACTTGTTCGCTGTCTCCCATCCTTCCACATCCCCTTTAAGTTAAGGATTAAATTTGAGTTGTGCAAATATTTACTCTTTTTAGTACGTACAATTTAACTTAATATTCCCTATCTTAACAATATTATATCTATATCCTGCAATA
>JAAZDU010000275.1 GCA_012512665.1 Bacillota bacterium
GAGATCAAGGATTTTAATGAGCGATCTAGCTGGCAGTATTTAAAGGATGTATCACAGAAGGTTGCCTTTCATATGCCTATCTTAAAAGAAGTTAACATCCTGCGCCAGTGGGCTGGCCTCTATGATGTTACTCCTGATGCCCAGGCTATTCTGGGTGATACGGAAGTGGAAGGCTTTTACCTGGACCTGGGTTGGAGCGGGCACGGTTTCCAGATGGCGCCAACAGTTGGTCAGATAATGGCCGAAATTGTATCCGGCGAAGAACCTTTTATTGACGTAAGCTGTATGCATCTGAGCCGCTTTGAGCGGGGCGAGCTTATTCCAGAACCCGCCTGTGTATAATATACACAGCATTAGAGAACTTAGAGCTGATATTTATGCTGGTGTTTTTTCCAGAAATATGCTCCCCCGGCAAGGATGAAAGCCCCGCTTAAGAAAAAGGAGCTTCCCATCCCGACCCAGGCAGTGATGGCACCAAAGATAAATGAGCCCAGACCGACGGAAAGATCGATTACATTTTCCTGCATGGCCAAAGCAGTTGTTTTCGTCTTTGTATCAACACTATCCACTATCCAAGCAGCCCCTACGGACATGCTGCCTGCATAACCGGCGCCTGCTATCAAGCCGCTGATAATGATGATAGCAGGCCTGCCGGGCAAAAAGTATAAGATAGACATACCCAGGCCCAGAATCATTAAAGAGGGATAAAGAACAGCCGGACGGCCTAGGCGGTCAGATAGGTGGCCGGCGCCTAAGTTGACGACCAGCCCTGATAGAGAAAAAATAGTATAATATATCCCATGGTTGGATACCTGGGTAGTGCGGGCAATAAAAAGGGAGGTAAAAGTTAAAAGGATACCAAAAGAAAGCGCAGAAAGGGCTATTCCCTGGTAAGGAGGCCATAGACCCCTGTCTTTGCAGATATCCATGATCTTACTGATGTAGTTAGCTTTTGCAAGGTTGTTGGCCGGCGGAGTTTTCACAAAAAAAGCAAGCAGCAAGGCTACAGCCCCCAGATAAAAGCTTGACAGGAAAAAAGCGCTGTAGCCCCTGCTGGCAATGATAGCCTCAGCCAAAAAAGGTCCTACCATAATAGCTGCACTCATGGAAAGTCGATAAGTTCCAATGTATGTACCCGTTCTGTCCGCGGGGGCAATGGCAGCCACCAGGGAGCTGCCGCTGGGGAAAAAGGCGGCTACCCCTATGGCCTGGTAGAGGCGCGCCGCGAGCAGTGACCAGATGTTAGCGCTCCACAAAAAAAAGAGTGAGGCCGTGGCAAAAACAATAATACTCAATAAAAGAGTAAGGCGAATGCCTTTCTCATCCGCTAGCGGTCCAAAATAAAAGCGCAGTGCCACAGCCAGCATAAAGAAGAGGGTGGACTGCAGGCCGGATTGGAATTCAGAACCTCCAAGCACCAGTACATAATGGGGGAGAATAGTAAAATAGGCAAAAAAAATAACCAGGGTGAAAAAAGCTACTATTAAAAAAAGTAGGAAGTTTAACTTACTTTTATAATAGCTCTGCTTGTCCTTGCTTACCATTTTGCCTTTATTATATGCTCCTTTTAGTTTTCTTGGAATGCTATTCATTACTGCCTCCAATTGCTATTATATCTCTTTCTTTCCAAAAGGAAAAGCCTCTAAGAATATATATATAAAAGTTTGGCCTGCCTTGCCATAGGATGCACAGAATATGGCGGCGGCCCCTTTTTTTGCTATGCTCTAAATTTTATGGTATATTGGGGTTATCATATGAGGAAAAGGGGTATTTTGATGCGCTTGGACGGTAGAGAAAATAACCAGCTAAGACCGACTAAAATTACACGGTCTTACTTAAAATACGCTGAAGGATCTGCTCTGATAGAAGTGGGAGATACAAAAGTACTATGCTCTGTTTCAGTAGATGATGGCGTACCTTTCTTTTTAAGAGGCAAAGGGCAGGGGTGGCTGACAGCGGAGTATTCCCTCTTACCTCGCTCTACCCCGGAGAGAACGATCAGGGAATCTTCCCGGGGTAGAATATCTGGGCGCACCCATGAAATTCAGCGCCTCATAGGCCGTTCTTTGCGTTCAGTGCTGGATATGAAAGTAGTGGGAGAACGTACATTTTGGATAGACTGTGACGTTCTCCAGGCTGATGGGGGAACCCGGACAGCATCTATTACAGGTGCTTTTGTTGCCTTGGTAGAAGCGATTGATCACCTGCGCCAGGAAGGTAAAATTGAAAAATCCCCCATATTGGATTTCCTGGCGTCTACCAGTGTTGGTATTGTCAGGGAAGAATTATTGCTCGACCTGTGTTTTGAAGAGGATTCCCATGCTTCTGTAGATATGAATGTGATCATGACAGGAAGCGGGAAAATAGTAGAAGTGCAGGGAACGGCTGAAGGAGAACCATTTAGCAAGGAGCAAATGGATGAGCTTCTCTTTCTGGCTACAGATGGTATCAACCAGTTGTTCACAGTGCAGAAAGAAGCCCTGGGAGCACTGGATTTCCTGGTGGGTGTCAGAAGTGAGTGAAAGGAGGGACCACCCTGTTTTACTGGTTGCCACACAAAACCGTGGAAAGATCCTGGAGATAAAAGAGCTGCTGCACGATTTGCGCTTTAAACTTAAGACTTTGCTGGATTATCCAGATCTTGCGCCTGCGGTAGAAGATGGTACTACTTTCCAGGAGAATGCTATAAAAAAAGCCGTTTACTATCAGGCACTTACGGGTTTAATCTGCCTGGCTGATGATTCAGGCCTGGAAGTAGATGCCCTGGGAGGGGCACCGGGTGTTTTTTCCGCTCGCTTTGCCGGGGATAAAGCCACTGATGAATTAAACAATAGGAAACTGCTTAAAGAGATGCAGGGCGTGCCCTTGAAAGATAGAAAAGCCCGCTTCTGTTGCTTTATGGCTATAGCTTTGCCAACAGGGGAAGTAAAAATAGCAAAGGGTAGCTGTGAAGGCATTATTCTGGACAGCCTTCAAGGCGAAAAGGGTTTTGGCTATGATCCTCTCTTTTTTTATCCCCCTGCTGGCAAAACATTTGCCCAGATGAGCCCTGAAGAAAAAAATCGTTACAGCCACCGGGCCAAGGCGCTTTTAGAAGCTAAAAATATTTTGCAGGGCATTTTGACTTAAGGTTTATCCACCACCATGGTGTCTGCCCACTGATCCCCGTACCTTTGTCCGGTTGTGCTATTAACGGCGGTTAATAGTTCAATGGCGTAAATGACAATAGCCACAATTAAACCAATGATTTGCCCTACAAAGGGGATAATGGTTATTATAATGGGAATGGCAAAAATAATGTTGCGCCGTATAGATTCTTGATAAGTAATACGACCTCCACCACACATGACCACCTTTAGGCCAAACAACTTTTTCCCCAGGCTGCCATTATCTGTGATACCGTCCCTTAGCAGCATGTATAAAAATCCGATGATGCCTCCGATAAAGGGTAAAAAACTAAAAAAATAAGCTAATAAAGCATCAAAGAAAAAAGCAAAGAGTCTTCGCGCCGTGTCTGCTTTGGCATACTGCATGTTCATATACCACCCATTTCATTTTTTTAAGCAAGCTATTTCTTCTCAATTTATTTGCATTTATCCTGCTACCTTTTTGAAATTTTTTTTGTGCAGCTTCCAGGTGGCTTAAGGCACATAAATATTTTATTTGCTAGCTACCAGCTAAAAAAGTGCCCGTATTGACCTGGTAGTTCCTGCCAGCGTAACAATTGACAGCATCACGGAAAGCAATGACCAAGTGCACTTATCTATTATTCTTATTTGCGAGCTTAACTTCCTTGCAATATAGATAATTCTATGCTAAAATAAAAGCGCTTTCTAAAGGTCGGGGCGTAGCGCAGTTTGGTAGCGCACTTGGTTTGGGACCAAGGGGTCGCGAGTTCAAATCTCGCCGCTCCGACCATTTTTTTATGCATACTTGCTTATCTTGGTTAACATAAATTACTAAAATTTCTATTCTACAGGGTACTAATAGAGTTATCTATGAGCAAAACTTAAGAAAAAGAACGGGACACTTCTCAGGATCTATATTTTACCTGGAAGTGTCCGGTTTTTCTTTGATTATAAAGATTTCTTCATCTGGTAACCCCTGCAGTTCTTCTAGGGTGAACCTTTTTTTTACGCTGAACTTCAACACTTTTTCATCCCTGGTAAAAATTACTTCATCCGTTTCTGCTTCGCAGAAGGTAAAGCGGGGTGGATTGGCCAGCCTGGCCCTGGTAATCCCCTGGATCACGTCGGCCAGTTCCCGGGAACCTGTTACAGATACGGTCACAGCAGGATTAAGCAGATGTCCCAGGAGTGTTTCTGCCGCCAGGCAGATACGCAGTCCTGTTTCCAGGGCAGACGAATTTTTACCGTGGTGACGTAAAGCCAGCTTATGCATGAGGCTGCGGCGTACAGGTTCGTCCTTGGGTTTTATGTAGGGAGTCAGGGGTGAAAAAATACTGTCATGCTCGTAGTATGGCTTGATATCCAGCACCGGCGTCCCTTCTACAGCGTCAAGACCGCTTACATAAAGCCGGTTTTTTTCAACCCTATCGAGGGAGACCAGGGTAATGGCCAACGGGTTGGGCCTTTTATAACAGCGTAGGGCAAAAACCCCGAATTTGACCGGCTCGGGTTCCATAATAAGGGGCATCGTTTGCAATACATTCCGTTCGGACCTGTCAAACCAGCAAATAATCCAGATATGGGAATTTTCTTCGATGCGCTGCAGGGCGGGGGCATACTTTTCTTTTACCTCTATAACCGCGTTTTCGCCTTCCATGGGCATGGAACGAATATCAACCACAGAAGTTTTTACTACCCCTATGGGTTTGATACGAATCTCTTCCATCCAATTCACTCCTCGATTAATCTTTTTTAAATATTAATGAAAGTTCCTCCTTTTTTAGAACGACTTTCAATATGATGAACCAAGAAAACGAAAAGCAGGCCTGTTACAGGATGGTGCTTTTGGCAGTTTTCCCGTGGCTGGTAATGGAAAGTTACAAAAAAAGGTGTTTATGTTATAATTTAAGGTAAGATCCGCCTGGGAGGGGATATTTTGATGTGCATGAAGAAAAGAAAGTTGTTTCTAAGCTTATTTTTTTGGATGTTTTGCCTGATTCTTTTCCTTTTTGCTGCCGGGTGTGGCGGGGATTCCAGGCAGGGAAGCTCTAGTGAAGAAGTAGGACAGGGACTTGCAGACCAAAATAATGCTACGCCGCCTCTATTGCCCCTGGAGTTTGCGGCATATGAAGAGGAAGCGGTGGGTCTTGCCCCGGCAGTTGAGCCTTATAAAGTGGAAACGGGGCTGGAGAATGTAACAAACAGGGAGATGTTTATTTTTTCCCCGCAGGCGGAAGAGCTGCTGGTAAAAAACGGTTTTGTGGTGGTACCAAGTTCCTATAGGGAGTTTTTCATGCTTTATGAAATGAACCGCTATGAGCCGCTGCCCAGCTTTATTACAACCGACTCCATTTTGCACAACTACCACCTCTTTTTTAGCCACCTGCTCCGGGTGATAGAAAAGGAAAAGCTGGCGCCGGAGTTAAAGGAGCTTGTTGCCGCCATGTTTTCAGCCAGTGAAGGACAGTATGCTGCCCTTCAGGGCAGCGACTGGGAAAACGCGGCCAGGAGGAACCTGGGCTTCTTCGCCGTGGCGGGGAGCCTGCTGGGCCTGGATCTGCCCGTGCCGGTAAGCGTGCGGGAGGTGGTGGGAGAAGAGCTGCTGCTCATTGAAAGCCAGGCAGGTATCCAAGTTTCACCCCTCATGAATATGGGCCAGAACCTGGCTATCCCGGAGGCCTTTCTGGAAGATTATTCACAGTATATTCCTAGGGGCCACTACGAAGATGATGAGCTCCTGCAGTCATATTTTAAGGCCATGATGTGGCTGGGGCGGCTGACCTTCCGCCTGAAGAGCGAGGATGAAACCAAATCTGCTGTTTTAATGACCCTGGCCCTGGGCGAGGGGGACAACGAGCAAAGGTGGGATAGAATATACCAGCCGACCTGCTTTTTTGTAGGCAAAAGCGATGATCTCTCCTATTTGCAGTACGGCCAGCTGTTGGAGCAGATTTACGGTGGTGAAGTTGGCCTGGAAGAGCTCAGCCGGGGCGGGGAAAAATGGGAAGCCTTTCTGGAGGCAGCAGCAGAGTTAAAGCCGCCTCTTCTCAATTCTATCCCCGTATTTGATGAGGATATTCAGCCCGACCGCGAAGGGGAAATAAAGGGCTTCCGCTTTATGGGGCAGCGCTTTACCCTAGATGCTTCCATTTTTCAGCGCCTGCTTTACCGCGAGGTAGAAGAAAACAGCCATAACGAAAGGAGAATGCTGCCCAAAGCGCTGGACATTCCCGCTGCTCTGGGCTCTAAGGAAGCTTATTCCATACTGGAGGCGGAAGGGGAGACAGACTACGCGGGCTATGCTGACAATATGCACAAAATGCAGCAATATATAGGCGGCCTGGATGAAAAAAGCTGGGTGCAGAATTTGTACTGGGGCTGGCTTTATACGCTGAAACCCCTGCTCTGGGAGAAGGGGGAGGGCTTCCCCTCCTTTATGCAGAACAGGGCCTGGAGCAGGAAAGAGCTGAATACTTTTCTTGCCAGCTGGACTGAGCTCAAGCACGATACCATCCTTTACGCCAAACAGGTCTACGCAGAAATGGGTGGTGGGATGGAGGGAGTGGATGACCGCGGTTATGTAGAGCCAAACCCGCACCTTTATGCCCGCCTGGCTTCACTGGTCAAGATGACGCGCGAGGGGCTTTCCTCCCGGAAGCTTTTGGAGCAGCGGGACAGGGACAGCCTGGAGCGGTTGGAGCAGCTGGCCCGTTTTCTAAAGACCATTTCAGAAAAGGAGCTTTCCCAGACCCCGCTTAGCGATGAGGAATATGACCTTATCCGCTCTTACGGCGGGCAGCTGGAACATTTCTGGCTGGAGGCTCTGCGGGATATTGGTGTGGACCACCGCTCGGCTATCGCCGAAAATCCTGCCGCCCTGGTGGCTGATGTGGCTACCGATCCCGGTGGCCGGGTTTTACAGGAGGCCACGGGTCATATCTTTGAGATCTATGCCGTGGTGCCTGTTGACGGCAAGCTGAGAATTGCCAGAGGTGGCGTTTATTCCCACTACGAGTTCCCCTGGCCGCTGGAGGAACGCTTGACGGACAGCAGGTGGCATGGGATGCTTGATGCAGGTCAGGCTCCACCGCTGGCTTCATGGACCAGGGACTTTATTGCACCATGAGGCTTTTGCGAACAGTGTTGGCTTTCATGCTGCTGGCCGCAGGCCTTTTTGCTTACCACCTTCCGCCCAGCTCGTGGCAGCGGCATGCCGGCAGCAGCGAATGCATCGACGAACACTTCGGGGATTTTTTGTCTTTCAGAGAAGCTCGCCTGAAGCTGCCGGAGAGCTATGAGCCCTTTTGCCTGCCTTTGACAGAGACTGCCATGCTGACCCGCTGCTATCAGGAACAATTTCCTGCCGGGAAGGCCCTGCCGGCCTACAGGTTAGTACTAAGCAGGGAGTTTGACCTGGACGGGGATGGTGTACCCGAAAATTATAAATTACGCAACGGAAAGATAACGGCCCAGATAGGGTCTCAAATAATATGGCAGTCGCCGCCTGACTGGTGGGTGGACTATTTCTTTTTAGGCGATGCCAACAATGACGGCTTATCGGAGCTTAACCTTTTGCTTTGGAAAGAGGGAAGTTTTGGCCCCCACAGGCCTTTCTGGGTGGAAGAGGATGATAGCAGCATTAAAAATCACCTTTTCATTTTTAAGTTAAAGGAGGGCAAAATTAAGCCGGTATGGCAGTCTTCCAACCTGGACCATCCAAATTACTGGGCTGCCCTTACCGATTTTAACGGTGACGGTGAAAAGGAATTGCTTGTTTTGGAGGGCAGCTACATTGATCCGCGGCAGAGAAAAGTCACCCTCTGGAAATGGAACGGCTGGGGTTTTTCGCGCTATTAATTTAAGATCTATATATTAAAAGTTGTTAATAAGTGGTTATAAACACGAAACAATTAAAACTTATAAGCGTCCCTTTCTGTCAATTAAGAGGGAGGGACACCTGGTGAAAAGGAAACCAGTTAATTTTCTAACAATCATTTTGTTTATTTTTGTTTCTATTTTGCTGGTAGCTGGTAGCGCGGCTGCCTTTCCGGAGCTGCAGGTTGACGAGCTGGAATCTGAGCTTAAAAGTTGGCAAAAGAAGTGTGCCAAGCTTGAGGAGGAGAAAATATCTTTAGAAAGTAAAATTGAAGAAATGATAGCTATGGGAGAGATAACCCAGCACGAAGAGTCTTTAACAGGGCCTTCTTCGACAGATGACGGGAATACGGCTGTGTTTGAAGATAATCCTGATGACGGTAGCAAGCCGCTAGTATATTTAACTTTTGACGATGGCCCCAGTAAGAATACATTTCAGATATTAGATATCCTCAAAGAGCAGTGTATAAAAGCTACCTTTTTTGTTAACGGGAATAATCTCTCGAGAGAACCTGTAATTTACAGCCGCATTGTGGAAGAAGGGCATACTCTTGGAAACCATACCTATACGCATGATTTTAAGTTTATCTATAAGTCCGTGGAAAAGTTCATGCAAGATTTTCTGCAGCTGGAGGATTTTCTGCGGCAGGAGGCAGGTATAACTACTGGGGTAATGCGCTTTCCCGGTGGTTCCAGTTCGCTGACAGCTCGGAAAGTAGCCGGATATAATATTATTGTAGAGGAACTGATACCTCTTATAAAGGAAAGAGGTTACGATTATTTTGATTGGAATATTGATTCCGGAGACGGTACTGCCAGCCTGACGGCAGCGGAAATTTTAGAAAATATAAAAGAGGGCTGTGAGCGTGTAACGGGTGATCTGGTTATTCTTTTTCATGATAGCAATGCCAAGGCCACGACTGTAGAAGCACTGCCGCAGGTTATTGCAGAGCTCAGGCAAAAAGGGTATGAGTTTGCTTCCTTAAGCCCGGGCGTGACAGATGTTAAACACCGCTGAAATATATTTCTTGCAAAAGCCCGTCTGACTACTACCAGAACCGCCCCTCCGGCAGCTCAAAATTATGGAGTGTAAAAGTTGTAAGCCAAAAAAGTCCCAAAAGGTACAAGTTGACAAAAGTATGAGATTGCTATAGATTTATATTTGTACAAAATAACTTTTTTCTTAAGTAAAAAAGAAGGGGGAAACCGATCATGAAAAGAGGTATTGTTGTCTTCTTCCTGGTTATCTCACTGCTGGCATTTGCACTGGCTGGTTGCGGTTCAGACAGCGATACGAGCGGTGACACGGAGAGCACTGCAGATAACGGTTCGGAGAGCGTGAGTGAGAAAGTAAAGGTCATTGATATACCTCTAACTCAAGAGGAATATGCATTTGGGGTAGATAAAAACCAACCCGAACTTCTGGAAAAGGTAAATGAATTTATAGCGCAGATTAAAGCCGACGGCACATTTGACGAAATACTTAATAAATACTTTGGAGACGGAGAACCTCAGGCTGTTGCTTCTGCAGAACTGGATAGCTCCAAAGACCAGCTTGTGGTTGCCACCAATGCAGCTTTTGAACCTTTTGAATATACTTTGGGCGACCAGTATTACGGTATTGATATGGAAATAGCTGCCCTTCTTGCAGATTACCTGGGGAAAGAACTTGTCATCAGCAACATGGATTTTGATGCGGTTTGCCTTTCTGTAGGCCAAGGTAAGGCCGATATTGCCATGGCTGGCCTGACCATAAAGGAAGATAGAAAAGAATATGTAACTTTCTCAGACAAATATTATGATGCAGCCCAAAAAATTATTGTTAAGGCCTCGGATACAACTTTTGACGATTGCAAGGATGCAGCCGATGTTGAAGCCATTCTTTCCGGATTTGATTCCAATACAAAAATAGGTGTCCAGACAGGCACAACCGGGCAATTTTATGTGGAAGGCGATGAGGACTGGGGCTTTAGTGGCTTTAATGTAGAATGTGTAGGATACAAATCTGGTTCCCTCGCTGTCCAGGACATGCTTAACGGCAATATTGACTATGTTATTATCGACGAAGCACCTGCCCAGTTCATTGCAGATGCAATTAATAAACTTAATTAAATAAAAGAAAATAATTGATTACAATACAATACTCCGCTTGCCTGGGCGGAGTATTGTAGCTTTAGAGGAGTAAAATGGGGAATTTTGATAAAAAGCTAGAAAAGTTTTGGGAAGTTTTTTATGAGCGCAACGGTTATACAAAAGTTATAACCGGGCTTAAAAACACATTATATATTGCTATTGTTGGGCTTGCCATAGGAATTGTTATTGGTACTGTAATAGCTATTATTGAAGTAGTTCCTAGTAATAACAGGTTAATGAAAATACTAAAGGGTTTTTGTACTTTTTATGTGGGCTTGTTTAGAGGGACACCAATAGTGGTACAGCTTTTGGTAGCATATTATGTCTTTCTGCCTTTAATTGGGAAAAATTTACCTGCGCTAAATGTCTGTGTTTTGGTATTTGGCTTAAATAGCGGCGCCTACGTTTCGGAAATAATGAGAAGCGGTATTTTATCTGTTGACCCTGGCCAGATGGAAGCGGGCCGTGCCCTCGGCCTGAATTATAGGGTTACAATGTTAAAAATCGTTGTTCCGCAGGCGGTTAAAAATATCCTTCCTACCCTGGGCAATGAATTTATAGCTTTGATTAAGGAAACATCAGTCGTCAGCTTTGTCGGCACGGCCGACTTATATGTTGCCTTTAACTATATTGGCTCAAACAGCTATGAATTTATGGTGCCATACCTTGCCATGGCTTTAATTTATGTAGTTTTAGTGGCGATAGCGGCACAGCTTGTTAGGATGATGGAAAGGAGCCTAAGAAAAAGTGATAGACGTAATTAATTTAAAAAAAAATTACGGCAAGCTTGAAGTCCTAAAAGGTATTACTACTACCATAAAAAAGGGCGAAAAGGTTGCCATCATAGGCCCTTCCGGAAGTGGCAAGAGTACATTTTTGCGCTGTCTTAACTGCATGGAAGAGCCCACAAGCGGTGCTGTTATCTTTGAAGGTGTTAACCTTGCTGATAAAAAAGTTGATATTAATATTTACCGGCGCGAGATGGGTATGGTTTTTCAACAATTTAACTTGTTTAATAATAAGACTGTGATCGATAACATCATGCTTGCCCCTGTCATTATAGGAACACATGAGCTTCGTTTGAAAAGGCACAGGAACTTTTTAAAAAAAATAAGAAACAAATTTTCTCGGAATAAAGATGATTTTTATGAAATCGATACTACCGTGGCCAAAATAAAAGCTGAGGCAAGAGAAAACGCTATGCGCTTGTTAAAAAGAATTGGCCTTGAAGATAAGGCCCATGTTTATCCTTCTACCCTTTCCGGTGGCCAGAAACAAAGAATAGCGATAGTGCGTGCCCTGGCTATGAACCCCAAGGTTATGCTCTTTGATGAGCCTACATCGTCCCTTGACCCGGAGATGGTTGGTGAGGTTCTTGATTTAATTGAGCAACTTGCCAACGACGGGATGACTATGGTTATCGTAACCCATGAAATGGGATTTGCCAAAAAGGTTGCCACCAGGGTTTTGTTTATGGATGAAGGAAAGATTGTTGAGGAAAACACGCCGCAAGAAATCTTTTCAAACCCCCAAAATTATAGGACTCAAGAGTTTTTATCCAAAGTATTATAGGCTACTGCTTAGCTATTAGGTGCTTTAAAGCATTTCCTGGGCACCGAAAAAGTAAAAACCCAGTTACCCATCAAGCCGCCGGTACCAACCGTCCCCGCGGCTGCTTTGCTATTCTTTTCAATAAAATTTGCTATTCTATAAAAGTTATAGTACCTTTTTTCCTGGGAGAGCGCTCCCCCAAGCTTTCGCTGCTGTAGCCCAGGGCCAGGGCATAGAAAGGCGCGTAGCCCTTGGGGATGCGCAGCTCGCGCAAAAGGTATTCCCCTTCAGGCCTTTCCAGAGCCGCTTTAAAGGAAGCGATGTAGCAGCTGCCCAGCCCCAGGGAGTGGGCAGCGATGGCCATGTTTTCCACGGCATTGGCGCAGTCGGCCGGTGCAGAAGAGACATTCGTATCGCCGGAAACAATGATGGCCATGGGTGCACCCCAAAAATTATCAAAATCAGGGGCTTCTGCCCGGCGGCGCAGCTCCTCATCATCAGCTTTAAGCTGGATCTTTTTGTTTTCGGCAGAGATTTTGTCCAGCAAGGCCCTGTTGGTAACTACGGTAAAATGCCAGGGCTGGCGGTCCATGCCCGAGGGCGCGTGCTGGCCGCACTTCAAGATGATTTCAATTTTTTCTTTTTCCACTGGTGTTGATTTATAGCTGCGAATGGACCTCCTGCCCAAAATACTGGCGATTGTTTCGTTCAAAACAAAGACACCACCTTTAAACATAAAGTATTTTACCTTAATTATAACAACGATAAAGCTTCTGGTAAACGTAACTGATAGTTTTTGATGGGTCATGGGTCAGTTTGAAAAAATGATCATGATGCTGTTAGCAATGATAAGGATGCCGCCTGCGATGGTGAAGGGTGTAATTGCTTCCTGAAA
>JAAZDU010000023.1 GCA_012512665.1 Bacillota bacterium
ACATTACCGAAAGGAGTGCCTCATCCTGCATGAAGAGCATAACACAAGACATGAAGTATCGGCAATCCCTTATGAAATTTGCACAGAAATACGGAGTGTCCAAAGCATCCAGGCGCTATAACAAATCGCGTTCTTACATATACTTTTGGCTCAAAAGATATGACGGAACCCTGGAATCCCTTGCCTGCATGTCCCGGCGGCCACACTCTCACCAAAACCAGCATACGGAGGAGGAGTTAACCCTCATAAAGAATATGCGCAGACTAATCCAAAAACTCGGACTCATTGAGTTCTGCTAAAAAATATATGTTCTTTTTACAATAATTTTTTTTCGTTCAGGGCAAAGCCCTTCGATTAGAATTCTTATAGGTAGCTTTTCTTCTTTTTTAAAAAACAAAGTTAATTGAACCTGGACAATGTTTTGAGCATTTAAATGCGGAAAAAGCTTCTCGATAAGATTTTTATTGCTTTTTAAGTTACTGCTGGAAACTGAAATGCTATCTTCCATATTAATAATTTGTTTTTCAGGGAGTTCGTTGAAAAGATTAAGCATCTCCCAAGGTGTGCGTAAAAAAAACGAAAGCCCGTCCAATTCTAACTTCTTTGCTTCTATCCAATGATTGCTTTTGTTTTTAACAAAGTAGTTATCGCGGAAGCGGTATATATCAATGGGCTGTTCAAAATTTTTTATTTGCCCTTTTATTCTGGAGTCATTAAAAAAGGTCCCTTCAAAGGACAGGCTGTATCCTTCCCCTTCCTCAAGTAATTCGATAAAACATTTATCAAGCTGATCAATATTAGCTTTTAGCTCGTCAAAAAGCGCCGCTGCTTTATAATTAGCAGTTTTTAAAGGAAGTAACTGCAAGGGATTGGTTAAGAAAAAAAGAAATAATAATGCACAGACAATTACCTTAGGATTATTCTTATATTGTATAATCATAGCGCACCTCATGGATATGTTTAGTACTATACTTATGGAGAAAATCGTTAAAGTATAACCAAAACATATCCAGATACCGTGACGCTAGAGCATATTTCCCAGGAAATAGTATCAATTACAATATATTACATTATCTGTTTTTAGTCGACATCCTTTCCCTTTAGTACTGCTAATGGCTTTAGTTTAGCAACTTTAGTAATAAATGATTCCTCTACAAGGCTATCTACTACGTGGTCAATATTTTTATAAGCGTGCGGGGATTCGTCTAGAAAATGATTTGGTTCTTCAGAAAATAAAACGCCCTGCATACGCTCTCGGAACATATCGGGAGTTATCTTTTGCCGTGCAGCGCGGCGAGACAGTAAGCGGCCTGCGCCATGATTGGCAGAGTACAAGGTATCCTTTATTTTAGAAGTGGCAGTTACCACATAGGAAGAGTCTCCCATACTTCCCGGAATTATAACAGGATGTCCGTACTTTCTATATACCTTGGGGTTGCCCAAGTGTTCTGGAGGCAAAGCCCGAACTGCACCTTTCCGATGGATGAGAAGACGCCTACCATCAATTTCCTCAAACTTAGCAATATTATGAGCTATATCATATACTATCTCTAAACCTAAAGAAGTGTCGTGTTTACCAAAGACTTCAGTAAAGGCTTTTCTGACATCATAAGTAATTAACTGGCGATTACAATAAGCAAAGTTGGCAGCGCAGGCCATAGCGGACAAGTAATTATTTCCTTCTGGCGAGTCGATTGGCACAGCGGCTAATCCTTTAGAAGGGAGTTGAATACCATAGGATGAAGCTTTTTTATTAAATAAATTTGTATAATCATTACAGATCTGGTGCCCTAGGCCTCTGCTACCAGTGTGTATTAATACAGTTATTTGATTGTGCTGAAGCCCGTATAATGACGATGGCTCCTTATTCAGTATTGCCTCTACATAGCCTATTTCGATGAAATGGTTGCCTCCACCTATGGTAGAAAGCTGGTTGCCCCTCTCAAAAGCTTTATTGCTCAGGTTAGAAGCATTAGCTCCCGGGGAAAAACCTCTATCTTCAACATATTGAGGATCCTCGTCTCTGCCAAAACCTAAATCAATTATAGCGGGCAGGCCTTTTTCTATAAAGTTGACAAAATTTTTATCCAAGCTCTCACTGTGTTTACTTTTTTTACCGATGCCCAGGGGCACTCTTTTTTTAATAGCTTTTAAGAGTAATTTTAAAGTGGAAGGAGAAAGTTCCTCTTTCCCTAAATTAACACGCAACAACCTGACCCCGCAGTTAATATCCATGCCAACTGCGCCAGCAGAAACAAGGCCATTCTTATTGTCCATGGCCATAACACCGCCTATGGGTAACCCAAAACCTGTATGAAGGTCAGGCATGGCAAGCACCTTTACCGCAACCCCCGGCAAAGATGATGCCTCGGCCAACTGTTTTATAGCGTCATCCTCAATAAATGGCAGTAATTCTTTTTTAATATAGATATAGATATCAACATTTCTTCCGTTACCTTTAGGTATTTTATAAATATTATGTGAAATCTGTTTTAAACACATAAACACAAAAGACATCCTTTCAAATGTTCCAATTAAAGGTCCTAAGTTTTTCAATAAGCTTATAATTTGTAAGATCAAAATGTAAAGGTGTTATTGAAATATAATTGTTTTTTATAGCCATAACATCGGCATCTTCTGTTTCATCAGCTTTTTCCACTATTTCTCCTGCAAGCCAATAATAATTTCTACCCCGTGGGTCTTGTCGTTTTTGAAAAGAGTTATGATAATGCCTGGTTCCCAGCCTTGTTATACGGACACCCTTTATTTCTTTAGGTTCTACGCCGGGAACATTAATATTTAGCAAAGTATCTTGAGGAAGATCTAAATGATTCAGATTATGAAGCAAATAAAGAGCAAATTTGGCAGCAAAACTAAAATCAGGATCGTGATATTTTGTAAGTGATACGGCTATGGATGGTATACCCAGAATAGTGCCCTCTATTGCTGCTGACACAGTTCCAGAATAAAGGACGTCCGTTCCCAGGTTGCCCCCGCGGTTAATCCCGGAAATGACGAGGTCTGGTTTGCCTGGAAGTAAATATTCTACAGCCAACTTAACACAATCCGAAGGGGTGCCGTTAACAGACCACCCTGTTAGGGTTGGGTTATGAAGAAACTTTACTTTTTCTGTTCTTAATGGTCTGTGCATAGTAATAGCGTGACTAGTTGCGCTTCTTTCGTGATCAGGGGCAACTAAAAAAATTTCTAGACCAGTCTCCTGAGAAAGAGTTTGGCTTAAAACTTGTATGCCTTCTGCATGGATGCCGTCATCATTTGTAATAAGTACTCTCACTCTTTTTCCCTCCAAGGTTATGGCTGCGTTAATTTTTTTGCCCTTCTGGAAACCTCAGCATAAATCTTTTCTTCATCCAAAGTGAGGCAGCAACCATTTTCAACCAGGATCTTGCCGTCAACTATGACCGTTTCTACATCGCTAGCTGAAGCTGAGTAGACAATGTGTGCAATGGTATCCAGGTGCGGCTGCAAATGCGGTTTTTTAAAATCTAGAATAGCCATGTCTGCTTTGTATCCAGGTTCGATAACTCCCAGGTTACTCATATTTAAAGCTTTTGCACCCTCTCTGGTAGCCATCCCCAGAGCCTGAGTCGCAGGCACTAAGCTGGGGTTTTTATGATAACCCTTTTGTAGCAGAGCAGCCAGGCGCATCTCTTCAAACATATCAAGATTGTTATTGCTAGCGGCACCATCTGTTCCTAAACCTACTCTGGCTCCTTTTCTTGTTAAGTCTTTCAAGGGTGCAATACCGCTACCTAATTTTAAGTTGCTACCCGGATTGTGGGCAATGCCAACTTGTTTAGAAACCAAAAGATTAATATCATCATCTGAAAGATGGACGCAATGAGCTGCTAGCACTTTTCTTTCAAAGAGCCCTATTTCATTTACTAGCTCAATCAGTGTTTTTTTATACTGGTTTAAGCAGTCCTCCACTTCTTTTCTCGTTTCGGCCAGGTGAATATGTATCGGGCTATTTAATTTGTCTGCTTCATTAATTACCTTTTGCAAAAATTTTGGGGGACAGGTATAAGGAGCGTGAGGGCCCAACATAGTGGTTATTCTACCGCCGGCCTGGTTATGCCAGTTAGAGGCAAAGCTTTTAGCCTTTTGCAGCGATTGAAAGCCGATGATACTATTTGTACCGATTATTCCCTGGGACAGCACCGCCCTGATACCGCTGTTGCAGCATGCTTTTGCTACTTCGTCCATAAAGAAATACATATCTACAAAAGTGGTAGTACCACCTTTTAACATTTCCAATATGGCGAGGGAAGAACCCCAGTATACATCTTCCGCCGTCAACCTCTCTTCTGCAGGAAAT
>JAAZDU010000276.1 GCA_012512665.1 Bacillota bacterium
AAAATTATAAGTGAAAGCGCTTCCAGCAAATTTTTTCCAACATATGTACCTGCCGGCAAAGGCGGTGGCAAAATTACCTGGCAGCAGCCAGAGGAAAGGGCATGTGCTATACAGAAAAAAGAGAAGGCACCGCTGCTATCCGTAGAGAAGCTCTGCGCTGGCTATGAAGGCAGAGATGTTCTTCACGAGATAAGTTTTTCTGCTTATCCGGGAGAAACTCTTGCTGTCATGGGGGATAATGGCAGCGGTAAAAGCACCCTTTTGCTGTCGCTGCTGGGTATTCTTAAACCGAGCAGGGGTAAGATATATCTTAATAAAGAAGATATCACTGATATGAAGGTGGCGCGACGTGCCCGGCTGATGGGGCTTAACTTTCAAAATCCAAACCACCAGCTCTTTGAGAATACCGTAGCCAGAGAAGCAAAACTGCCCTCACTTTTTTTAAGCAAAGACTCTCCGGAGGAAATAGAGTGCAAAGTTGACCAGTTGCTGACAGAGTTTGGACTATATCGCTATAAAGATCACAATCCATTTACCCTCAGCCTGGGAGAAAAAAAGAGGCTGGCCCTGGTTTCAGTCCTGGCCTATTCCCCTCTGGTCTTAGTTTTGGATGAGCCTCTCGTAGGTCAGGATAGCGGCCGGCTTGACCTTTTGATGACTGCTCTGCAAAAGCATTGTGCTCGCGGCGGGGTAACTCTCATGGTTTGCCATGAACCGGGGGTGGTTATTTCCTGCTGCCAGAGAATTCTTTTTCTGGGGGAAGGAAAACTTCTCATCGACGCAGCTGTGCCAGAAGCGCTGGTGAGGCTGGCGCAAATGGGAAGGGAAGAGTATCTGCCTATGGGGTATAAACTTACTACACCTGGAGAAAGAGGGGGGTTTAAGTGAGCTTTTTTCGCCCCGCAGCTCCTAACAGGGCATCACCTGTAAAAGGTTTTTTCCCGGGGCTGACCTATACAGGCAATGGCTCCCCTCTGCACAGTATTCATCCCCTGGTTAAACTGGTGACGCTTTTTGGCTTCAGCCTCACAGTTTTTGCTGTGCCTTCTTATACAGGCGGGATAATTCTTTTCTGCCTGCTCGTTATCTGTTATAGTTTGTCCGGACTGGGCCTGACATTTTTCTACCGCAAGATGCGCTTTATCCTTATTTTTGGCCTATTTATCTTCCTTGTCCAGATTTTGGCCGTAAAAAAAGGCGTTTTGCTCTGGCAAATTTCTTTGGGGCCGGCGGCTCTTTCTCTCTGGTCAGAAGGGCTTTGGGGAGGCTTGTCTATGATGTTACGCTTCGTTAATATCATCGGCTCCAGTTATCTTTTTGTGGCTACGACGAATCCAAACCAGCTTGCTTATGCCCTGATGCGTGCCGGGCTGCCCTACAGGTTTGGTTTTATGCTCATTACGGCTATGCGTTTTATCCCTGTTTTCCGCCTGGAGCTGGAGCAGGTGAAAAATGCCCAGATGGCCAAAGGAATTGAGCTGGAGGGGAGATCGCTTAAGGTATTGCTCAGGGCAGTTAAGTATTTGCTGGTACCTCTGGTAATATCTTCCCTGAGTAAAGTAGATTCTTTGACAATTTCCATGGAAAGCCGTGCCTTTGGCCTCTATACTACAAGAACTTACATGCATGCAGAACCTTTGTCTGTAAATGATAAAATAGCTATTTTTACTATTTCCCTTTTTTTTATCCTTTTTTCTATCTTTGTTCGCTAATGGAATAAGGG
>JAAZDU010000277.1 GCA_012512665.1 Bacillota bacterium
CTACCTTCGATAATGAGCGGTGGCACATCAAAGCTCAGCGGCAGGCCGTCCAGCACAACCGGGATAACATCCTCCTGCACAACATTTTGTCCGCCAGCCACAGCTGCCTGCGGCAAAAAAGAAAATAATAAGCACAGAGATAGCACACAAATACTAGTCAGGGCAGTACGATACATCGATATATAACTCCTTTTTTAAACATAACTTAGCATGGAATGAAAATTATCAGATGAGGAATGTTTCCAGGTGAAGCGTGAGGTACTAATTCTCCTTGAGCGAGGAAAATCCTGCCACAGCTGGAGTAATAAATTAAATGTATAGCATGAATACAAAGGGCACTACAGACTTAATCGCCAGCAGGCGGCAGAGATGAAGCATTGAAACGCGGAAAGGGTTCTTGCGGTACTTGATAGCCAGGGCAGTCATGACCGTGAAACCGCCAGGAGCCGCCGCTAAAAAACTGGTGGGAAAATCCCAGCCCACGACTTTGTGGATAAAAAAGGCTACCAGGAGGGAGCTCATAAAAATGAGAGCGTTAGAAATAATAACGGGCGCAAGGATATCGCCAGAAAGAAAAGTGGCCAAAGTGGCGGGTGAAAGGTTATCTGAAACCATCATGCCCACTCCTACCAGCATAAAACTAAAAGCAGTTGGTGAAGGAGTAACAACAGGTACCCCTAGCAAAGACACAATGGCTGTAAAAAACATGGCCCCCACCATGCCCCCTGCAGGGACGCCCAGCTTGAGGAACAACACTCCCCCTGCAGTAGCAATGGCCAAAGAAAAAATACCCCTCCCTGCAGACGAAAAAAAAGAGCCCAGATTGTTTATGTTGCTTACTCTCGTTTTTTCTTTGAGAAAAAGCCAGCAATTTTTCAGAGAAAAACTAAAAGCATTGCGGCGGCTATTTATTTCAGCTACTTCTTCCCTTGCCAGCTCTTTACTTGTAAGCGCGCTGTCGTTTTTTTCTTTCTTTACCCATAAGTTTACTATAAATGGAAAAGCAACGGCAGTAGCTATCATGCGGATGCTCTGCATAATAATAATGACGACGATATCCGCCCCAATAGCCAGGGCAATAATGGTCATTTCCGGCAAACCACCTATGCTGGAAGAAAGAATGGCAGTTACAGGATCCAAGTAGGTAACTTGAGAGAGAAAATATCCTATGGCAAAAACCACACTTAAGGCCCAAATAACAATAATAAGGGCTGGCAGAACAATCGTCTTAAGCTCTCTTACTGTATCTTTTGTCAGCTTAGAGCCAACGTAAAGTCCAAGAACTACCTGAACAAAAGGCGGTAAAAATGAAGGTGATACGGGAAGCGAGTAGCCTGCAATCTTTAGTGCGCCAATTAAAGTCATCGATCCTAACAGAGCAGGCATGGGGGAGCGCAGGAACGCAAAAATTGCCCAGCCCAAACAACCCAGAAAAAATAAAAATAGAAAACTTGTTATAATCTCAAGCATTATTATTACCCCTAACCTTAATGGGAACAGCTCCCAGAGCATCCTAGACCAACATGGTAATACCTTTGGACATAAAAAACCCAGCAAGAAGGTGCCAGAATAGTTTAAAATATTTTTATAGAACAATATCTTATACAAAATGACCTTTTTATAAAAAGAAAAATCAAACACTGGCTCTTGGTAGTATTAAGC
>JAAZDU010000278.1 GCA_012512665.1 Bacillota bacterium
CCCTCCCAGGAGGAGGAATAAGGGATGGAAATCAGGGTAAATCCCACACGGATGGAGCTTAACCGCCTCAAAAAACGGTTAGCAATGGCCGTGCGGGGACATAAGCTGCTCAAAGATAAACGCGATGAACTTATCCGCCAGTTTATAGAGCGGGTAAGAAAAAATAAAGAGCTGCGTGAGCAAATTGAAGCAGAACTAACGGCAGCTTTAGGCAAGTTTCTTTTAGCGCGGGCTGTCATGCCCGCAGAAGTACTGGAGGAAGCTCTCATGTACCCGACGGCACGCATCGCTTTGACAGTAAAGAAGCAAAACATTATGAGCGTTTACGCCCCGCGTTTATCCTGGAAGCAGGAGGCCACTACCCGGGAGGGGGAAAGCAACATTTACCCCTACGGCTTTGTAGGCACTTCTGCTGAGCTAGATGCCGCCATTGAAACCCTCTCCAGCATCATGCCTAAATTGTTGGAGCTGGCAGAATTAGAAAAAAGTGTGCAGCTTTTAGCGGATGAAATTGAAAAAACGCGGCGCCGTGTTAACGCCTTAGAGCATGTTCTCATTCCTAAAATGCAGGAGACCACCCGCTATATTACAATGAAACTGGATGAAAGCGAGCGCGCCGCCCTGACCAGGTTGATGAAAATTAAAGATATTGTGCGTGCTAAGGTATAGGTGATATAATAAACACCCGCACGAAAAAAGGGCCTGCTATGGCCCTTTTTTGTTCTAAATTAATAACACAGCCCTTTATAGGACAACATAGTTTGCTTCATTTCACAATTGACACTTGTTATTATCTGTTTTATGATAAATTCGCTATCACTGGCGGGTAAAAGCCGGGAGGCAAAAAATGAAGTATAAAATTTCAAAAAAAATTATCGGCTGTGATACTGTTTTCTCTCAGGCACAGAACATTAAACTTACTTTGCCTGCTGGGTATGTTTATGTCTTTTTCCGCCGGAATAGTAAACTACCTGCTTGGCCTGGGAACGCTAGCCGTCATACTAAACGTTGGCTGTGGTGTGGTAACCATGGTTTTATATTACCTTTCCCTCGTCCACCGGCAATATGAACTGCCAGCTTTGGTATGCACAGTTATGCTAAGTTTTGTTTTTTTCCCCGCTATGTGGTTAATAAATGCAGGAACTAACGGCAGCATTCCATATTATTTTATTATCAATGCCGGCATCATATCTTTGTTGCTTACCGGTAAAAAAAGAACCGCGATTTTTTCATTATTCCTTGCGGTTGTAGCTATCCTCATTGCTGTCGAGAATTACAGGCCACAATTGGTAATGGGATACAGCTCCGCACAAATCAGGTACCTGGACCTATCTTTTGGTTTTATTGTTTGCCTGCTTGTCAACGCATTTCTTTTTGCTGTTCTGATGGACAGCTACCTGCATGAAAAGAAAATAACGGAGCATTACAACAAGACGCTTGCGGAGAAGAACAGGGAAATTGAGGCTAAAAACAAAATACTGGAAAATAGGAACGCGGAGCTAAAGAAGGCCATAGAAAAAGCGGAAAACTTGAGCAGGCTGTTGTACAAAGAAAAAGAAAAACTGTATGAAGCGTCTATAACTGATCATTTAACAAATGTATATAATAAAATGTTTATAACCAAACGCCTAAAAGAAGAGTTTGAACTAACACGTAACACCCAAGGGGGAAAGCTTACCGTAGCTTTAATTGATATTGACAACTTCAAGAATATAAACGATCTTTATGGGCATGTTTATGGGGACTACGTGATAAAAAGGATAGCAGAAACTATAAAGAAAAATTTAAGGCAACAAGATATTGTCGGCCGTTTTGGTGGGGATGAATTTTTAATTGTGCTGCCCAACACCGGCTGGGAAGAAGGCTGCAATGTCATAGAGCGAATACGCAAGGTGACATGGGAATTGGAATGGAAAGACGGGCTGAAAGTGTCGATCAGCGGCGGGGTAGCAGAATTAAAGAACGAGCAATTATCTTATTTATTAAAAGAGGTGGACAAACTGCTGTACAAGGCGAAAAACAAGGGGAAAAACCGCATAGAAATAGAACTTGCCTGACATCCTCTCTTCTTTTTCCATACTCCCATTCCATTTCATTAGAAAAAAATTAGGAAGACATTTTTCCTCTCTTTTCAGCGGGACAGGAGAAACGGCCTCCTGTTCCGCTTAAGCGCCAGGAGAGGAAAGCAACCAGCAGGCAAAAAAGAAGGGGTACCGCAAATAAAATGCTGTACGAATCTACCAGGTCAAACAGCAGCCCCCCAAAATATGGCCCCAGCAAAGCTGCCACGCTGATGGCTGTAAAGAGCAGCCCGAAGTTTAGCCCAAAGTTTTTTAGGCCATAGTAGTTGACAATTGTCGCTGGGAATACCCCATATATACCGCCATAACAAAAACCTGCGATTAAAGTGGCCGCACTTACTGTGAGCATGCTGGAGGGAACAAGGAGGAGAACCCAAGCCATACACATGAGCAAAAAAACCAGGGTCATAGCCTTAATAGATCCCAGGCGGTCTGCTAGGGCACCCGCAATCAGCCGCCCCAATGCGTTGGAAAGAGAAAACAGCGAAACCATGATAAAGCCAACGGGGATGCTGAGTAGATGCAAAACAATGCTGTCCAGGTGGGCGATAAACATCAAGCCTGTTCCCGCTGATAGACATAACATTAGCCACAGCTGGTAAAACTGGCCGGTTTTAAGCATTTCCTTGTAATTGTATTCTGTAAGCTGCACGCTATCGTCTTCCTTCCTTGACGGGTTATCTGCCAAATTGTATCTTATTTTCTGCTCCGGTTCAGCTACAAACTGGGCTAAAACAATACATGCCCCAAATACTATTACTCCCAGCAACCTCATAGTATTGTGCACCTCATAGTGCTGCAGCAATATATTAACAAGAGGTGAAGCTATTAAGGCAGATGCTCCTGTGCCAGATACTACAATGCCAGAAATTAGGCCACTTTTTTCGGTTGAGAACCATTTTATGGCCGCAGGGGTTAACGAAACATAACAGCAGGCGATGCCTACTCCGTAGAAAAAACCAAAAAAAAATGCCATTAAAAGAGGCGTGGTGGCAAAGGAGCCTAACAAAAAAGCAGTGCCGGCAAAGATAGCCCCCAGAGTAGTTATTCGCCTGGCTCCTAATTTGTCCTGAAAACTTCCGGCTGGAACCATAAAAAGAGAATAGCAGATGGTCAATAAGGTGTAAGGAAGGGCAGCTTCTGCCTGAGACCAGCCCGATTCTTCCACTAAGTTGCGGGCAAAAAGGCTCCAGGTATAACACACTCCCAAAAAGAAATTAATTAGTGTCCCTGCTGCAGTAACAAGCCATGCTCTTTTTATTTTGCCCAATGCTTCCATACCCCCTCCTGGTAGATTAGATTCGGCAAAAAAGTTGAATTACCTTTAATGTAAATTAATCACTACCCTTGTAAAGGATTTAAGTTAAGTTTCACGAATATAAATATAGACAAATAACTTATTAAAGGGGAGTGGTAAGATGTATTTTCCCATCAAGACCAAGTTGGTGACAAAATTTCTGGTAGCACTGCTGGTTATCTCACTGGCCCTTTCCCTGGCAGGCTGTGATGAAAATGCTGCCCCATTAAAAGAGGCTTTTATGAAAAACATGGAAATTAAATCAAGCAGGGGCTTCTCCACCTTAAGTATTACTAACAATGTCCCTTCAGATCAGCTTAGCCAGGAAGCCCTGGCGGTCTTTTCCCTGCTGGAAAAAGGGCTGACTATGGAGTTCGCTATGGAAAGTATAGACACCATAGGCATGCAGATTGCGCTGGAAGGGGACGACCTTTTGAGGATGATGGGACTGTGGCCCTACCAGGAGGAACCTTCCATCGAACTGCTGGTGAACCAAAACAGGTTTTTTATTAAATCTTCATCAGATCCCTTATACTTAGTTTTTGATCCTGCTGATGCCTTTGCCATGGTACCAGGAGGCGAAGCAGGCTTATCCTTTGCTTACGATCCAGGGTATACAAAAGAACAGGTAGAAATGGTCATGGCCTTAATGGAAACTTTCATGCAGGACTTCGATTTCTCTTTTTCCCAGCTGGAAAGCCTGGAGGAGGTTGAGCTGGAACTGCCCGACGGCACCGTTTTGACCCAGGTATATAAGGTAAAAGTAGATTTTGAGGAAGCAATGGACCTTCTCCTCCATTTCCTTAAGTTTTTAGCTGAAAACGAGGCTTTCAAAAATTACATGGTGGAATCCATGCAAAAGCCCATGCAGATGCTGGCTGAACAGGAAGGTATTCCCCAGGAACAAAAAATGTCGCCTGAAGAGATAGAAGAGTTTGCCGAAATGGCCTACCAGGAATTCCAGAAAGCTATCTTAAAAGCAGTTAAATACCTGGAAAACAACTCCCCCGCCACCCTGCAGCAGCAGTTTGGCCTGGACTTTAACGCCGAGGAAACATACTACCTGGACGAAGAGGGCTTTATCAGAAAGACAGTTAGCCGCTATGACATCAAGGCAGAACACGAAATACTGGAAAGCATCCTGGGAACTTCCCTGCTGGATATTACTATAGAATCTGAAGAGATAACATGGGATATTAACGAAGCTGTGCAGGTAGATTTTCCCTCAGAAGATGAGCAAATTTCCTTCTTTGCCCTGCTGGAAGACCCCGGGTTAAAAGAAGAGTTGGGCGAAGGCCCCTTAGGGTTGCTGGTTAACTTTTTAACATCAGCTGGCAGAGCCCCTGGCGGAACATCTTTCATCATAGACCTGGAAAAGCAAGTTTATCTCTTGAACGGGGAAGCGGTGGAGTTGGAGCCAGCGCCATACATGGAAGGTGAAAGCCTCATGGTTCCCTTCCGCGCCCTGGCAGAAGCTGCCGGCGGCAGCGTTACCTGGGTTGCAGAAACAAGGCAAGTATATTATGAGGATGATTCTGTGGAGCTAAAATTTAATGTCGGCAGCAGCAAGGCCCTTGTTAACGGCGAGGAGGTAGAATTACCGGTTCCTACCTTGTTAAAGGGGCAGCGGGCTATGGTCCCTGTGGAGCTTTTGGACTACCTTGCCCGGGATGTTTCTATTAGAGAAAACATGGCTTTTATCATCTTTTAGCTAACAGAGCCAGGGTGAGGGGCTGCGTCCCCTTACCCTGGCTCTTTAGGCACGCAACAAATTTTGCAGCCCTATTTTTAATGTTACATCTACAATTTCGGGGTCAAACTGGGTACCCCTGCAACAGTAAAGCTCCTTATTTACCTGCTCGATAGTTTTGGCCTTGGAGTAAGGCCTGTCAGAGAGCATGGCATCTACGGAATCTGCCACAGCGCTTATCCTGGCGCTCAGGGGAATATCTTTAGCTTCAAGGCCAAAAGGATAGCCTTTGCCGTCGTACCTTTCGTGGTGGTGCAGTATGATGGGGAGCACCTCCTGCAGGGAGCGGACAGGCGAGATAATTTTGGCGCCAATAAGGGGGTGTTGCCTGGTAGCATTGAGTTCATCTTCACTAAGGGGTTCCTTTTTATTAAGTATATACTCTGACAGCCCAATTTTGCCGATGTCATGCAGAAGAGCAGCCTGTTTTAAAAGATCCAGGTCTTTTTCCGATAAATTTAAAGCCTTGCCTAAGGAGAAGGCAAGCCTGGCAACCCTCTCCTGGTGCCCTTTTGTATAAGAGTCCTTGGCATCAATAGCTGCCGTAAGGGAATTGACGGTCTCCAGGTAGTGAAGCTGAATATTCTCATAGGCCTTCTCTATCTCGCCCCGCAAAAGATCATTATCAACTTTCAGTTTATTTAGTTTTTGGCGCAGCTCACGTCTCTCCCGCCGCCGTTTTACATCTTTCTCAACAATTTTTTTCACAGAAATAACATCAAAGGGCTTAATAAGGTAGTCGAGGGCGCCTAGGCGCAGGGCGCTGGTGGCTGTCTCCACCGAAGCATAAGCGGTGATGATGGCCACTTCGGTTTCGGGCGATTCAAGCTTGATCTTTTCCAGCAGGTCAATACCGTTAATATCAGGCATCCTGATATCCACTATGACCATATCGAAATCTTCCCGGGCGATATGCTCTAAGGCCTGCCTGCCTCCTTCAGCTGTAAAAACTTGATAGTCATCCCGTAGGATCATCCTCAATGCCTCGCGCGGGCCTACCTCGTCATCGACAACCAGCACTTTAGACTGCTCGTTTATCATCACAATACTCCTTCCCCCTGGCAAGTGGGCAAAGATACACAAAAAACAAGATTATTCTTTTCCCCGCTAAAAGCTTTAACTTTCCCCCCATGTTCTTCAATAATTTTACGGCTTACCGGCAGGCCCAGGGAAATAAAATTGGCCTGGCCCGTATAAAGGGGATCAAAAAGATTTTCCAGTTTTTCCAAATCACTACTCTCAACATTTGTGACAGAGTCCCAAATACTGATAGATACGCCACCCCTTGAAAAAAGGCTTTCTTGATAACTGGTTTTGATATATAGAACTCCACCTTCCTCCAGGGACTGGAAAGAACCCGGGATAAGGTAGGAGATAGCCCTGGCGAGAATAGTTTTATCTGCCTTTACAACCAGTTCCTGCTGGCAGTAATCTTTTTCTATAGTAACATGAGAACCCAGTTTTCCCTGTGACTGCAGAAGCGCAATACTATCTTCAAGAATATCATGGAGATCAACCTGCTGGCACTCATAAGAGAGATTGGTAGCAAAGGCTATCAGCTTTTCTACAAGTTCATTAAGCCTTTTTATTTCCTGGGTTACGGTGGAAGAAAAGAAATTCCTAAAGCTGTCGTCGTGGTACTTTTCCGGTAAAAGTTCACAAAAAGTTTGAATAGCTACCATGGGATTTTTTATTTCGTGTGCCAGCTGACCAACAAATTTATTTAAAACTTCAAGCTGTGCCGCCTGGTTCCTTTGGAATTCGAGCTGCTTTCTTTCGGAGATATCATCGAAGATCATAACACTTCCTACGGGCCTATCTATTCCTTCCTGGAAAAGAGGATAAGTGCTAACGTCCAGGGGCAGGTTGTTCCATTCAAGGGTTATCTCCTTTTTGTAAAATGAATTCCCCGTGGAAATGGCCTCAAAAAGTAAGTCCCCCAGGGGGCCTGGCAGGACGCGCAGGTCCTTATCAATAACATCCCCCTGCTTCAGCCCCAGAATTTCGCCTGCCCGCTTGTTAAAAGTTTCTATAATATTATTGCTGTTAATGGCTATAAGCCCACTTGTCATATGCTGTAAAATTTTTTCTACAGAATTTTTTTGATAGCAAAGCTTATGGTGCGCCTCAATATCGCGCAAGGCCAGGGCCACATTCCCTGCCAGGGAGTAGAGCATCTCCAGCTCTTCTTCAAAGTAGCTTGACCCCGTTATCTTCGGCCCCAGGCTGAGAAGCCCCGTCAGCTTACCTTTGGTCATCAAGGGAATAAACACTACGCCCTGAAGTAGGCGCATCTCCTGGTAAACCTCTACAAAGTTTTCCCAGCGGGGTAGCGGTATGGAATTGTTCTCCAGCCGTATGATACGGCCTTTTTCGGCCACAAAGGCCAGTAAACCATGGGAAGGGTTAAAACTCAGCTGGCTGCAGAGGAGAGGGTTCAGCCCTCTTTGGAAGTATATTTTATATTCTTCTCCCTCCTCGCCCGGCAGGATAAGGGAAAGAATTTTTACCGGTATTAGTTCTTCAACTGTATTAAGGAATAAGTTAAGGAGGCGCTCCCTGTTAAAGTTGTTGCCCAGGGCACTGGAAAAGCCCCACAAAACTCTTTCTTTAGAGCGTGAGGAGGAAAAAGAATAGCTTGATCTTTGGGGAATGTAATCGTCTTCTGCCACACCCTGCATTTTAAAAGCCTGGACCTTCATTAGGAGGGCTGATCTTTCCCATGCCCTGTCCAGCACTTTCTTAACCTGGCCTGCCACAAATGGATACTGCAGGCAGTCATAAAAGATGGAAGCAGATTTATTTTTCCCTCGGCAAATCTCTAAAAAAGTCAGGGCGGAATTTTTTTTGTGGGCCTCTTCCAACCAGGCTGTTCTTGAAGGGTTATCTCCTACCAGAACTATCC
>JAAZDU010000279.1 GCA_012512665.1 Bacillota bacterium
CCACCGCTCATTATCGAAGGTAGAACATTTGTCCCCTTCAGAGCCATAGCTGAGGCGCTGCAAGTGGAAGTTGCCTGGCATGAGGAGAGGCAAGAGGTGCTGGCTGTCGGGAAGGGCATCGAGGCAAGGTTAAGGATCGGCAGCCAAAGGGCTTACATAAATGGCCATCCTGAAGCCCTGGATGCTCCACCTGTTATAATAGATAACAGGACTTTAATACCCCTGCGCTTTTTTAGCGAAGCTTTTGGCTGTAAGGTGGAATGGCTGGGGCACGAAGCAGGTGTGAGGATTTTTTCGCCTCCGGCAGAGATGACTGTTATCGGCTTCTATGCCCTGGGAAGTGGGAGCGCCAGCAGTTGGACAAACCTTTTTGGTGTAGAATACCCTTCCACGGGGGTTGGCCATACCGATCTGGTAAGAGAGTTGGCTTTAGGCTGGTACAGCCTGGATGAGGAGGGCAACCTTTTAACCCGCAGCCGCACCGGTTGGCAGAGACCTTCCGGCTGGGAAAAGGTGCTGGATGCTGCTCAAAAGTACGATTTAAAAACAGAAATGGTTATCCATGAAGCGGATAGTGAAGGGATTATTACCTCTTTTCTGGCAAACAGGGAAGCTGTGCAAAGAGCTGTGCAGCTCATTGCTGCAGAAGCAGTGCTATACGATGGCGTTAACCTGAACCTGGAGGGCCTGGGGCTTACGGGGACAGATGAGGAGCTAAAGCAGCTACAGGAAAACTTAAATTATTTTTGCCGGCTTCTCTCGCTTAAGCTGCGGGAGGCGGGGAAAAGCCTTACATTGACCCTGCACCCCCTCAACAGCTCTTACAGGGCTTACGATTACAAGGCACTTGGGGAGATTGCCGACAGGATCATAGTTATGGCCCATGATTACGGCCAGCGGCCCGAGCCGCTACAGCTGGTGGAAGAAGCTGTAAAATTAGCCAGGGAAAAAGTATCCGCAGAAAAGCTGGTGTTAGCTATCTCCATACCCAGCGAAAATACCGAGAGCGTGCTGGCAAAGGTGAGCCTGGCAAAAAGGTACGGTTTAGAGGGTATTTCCCTCTGGCGCTTGGGGATAATATCAGAAGAGATCTGGGAGGCATTAAAAACAGCCATACAGGTGAAATAAGCTTAAAATCCAGGCGCTGCTCCTGGATTTTTTCAAGATATGCCGGCGGGCCCCAAAGGGCTGCTGAAGGCGGGAGTAAATTGAAAGAGCAGAAGTTTAATTATGAAAGTAATATTTTGCTGTGCGATCTGGATGCTTTTTTTGCTTCGGTGGAACAAAGAGACCATCCGGAATACAGGGGCAAGCCACTTATTGTGGGCGGGAGTGCAGAAGCGCGGGGTGTGGTAGCTACCTGCTCCTATGAGGCGAGGGAGTACGGGGTGCGCTCTGCCATGCCTATGAAGAGGGCCATAAAACTGTGCCCCCAGGCCATCGTTGTTCCCCCCAATATAAGTTATTATCAAAAGGTGTCCGCCCAGGTAAGGGAAATTATGGAAAGGTTTACCCCTGATATAGAGGTTGTGTCTATTGATGAAGCCTACCTCCTCTTCCCTGCGGGAGAGGGCCTGGAAAAAGCAGCTAAAATCCGCCAGGCAGTGGCAGAAGAGCTGCAGCTGCCCATTTCCATTGGTGTTTCAAGCAATAAGCTCCTGGCAAAAATTGCCTGTGAGAGGGCAAAGCCCAATAACTTAAAAGCCCTCTGGCCTGAAGATATTGAAGAGGAGTTATGGCCTCTTCCTGTCAGTGTTTTACCCGGTGTGGGGCCGGCTACCAAAAAGAAACTTCAGCAAAGAGGAATAAATACGGTGGGTGACCTGGCTGCAACGCCTCCCGACAGCCTGGCCAAACTTTTGGGTAAAATTGGCTTTTCCCTTCACCAATTTGCCCTGGGTATGGATGACAGGCAGATAACCCCTAAGCGCCAGATAAAGTCAATATCTGAAGAGACTACCTTTCCTTATGACTTAACAGATCGCGAGACTGTCATGGCGGTTTTAATGGAGCTGGCAGAAGATGTCGGATATCGACTGCGCAGGGAAAGTTTGAGGGCAAAAACTATTTCCCTCAAGCTCCGTTTTTCAGATTTTCGCACCATTACAAGGGATGTAACCCTAGCTGAAGCAACCAACAGCGATAAAGTTATCTACCAAAAAGCAAGCCAGCTTTTTAAGCGCTATGGAAATTCTCCGCCCTGGCGCTTGGTTGGCATAAGGGCTTCTGCTTTGGAAGAGCATAAGCAGCTAACGCTCTTGCCCCGCTCCTTGGAGCAGGAAAGAGAAAGCACTGTAGCCAGGGTGCAGGATTCTTTGCGGGATAAGTATGGCTTTGAAGTGCTTTACAGGGCCAAGCGCCTGCATGCAAAAATCAAGGAAAATCGCTCCCATCATCTACAGATAGATTAACCAGCTTAACTGCTTACTTAACGAAAACCCCACATGTAAGACCAAGCTGCTCAATCCTCAAAAGAAATATTTCCCTTTGATACTTCTTGAAAATATGTCCATACTATTAGTGTCGCCTTCACCAAAAGGCCTTCTTTTTTTGCTCTTATTCTTTTTGCTTTTATTAATAAAAATAAAAAGAGGTGCTATCTTATGAAAGCTGTGATCATGGCTGGAGGTGAAGGAACCAGGTTAAGGCCCCTTACCTGCGACAGACCCAAGCCCATGGTGCCAATCCTGGGCCGGCCCATGATGGAGTATATTGTTAAACTCCTGGTAAAGCATCATTTCTCCGAGATTGCTGTTACCCTGCAGTATCTCCCCGATAGCATTATGGATTTTTTTGGCAGCGGTGAGAGCTACGGTGTTAGTTTCCGCTATTATGTCGAGGAAGAGCCGCTGGGGACGGCAGGCAGCGTTAAAAATGCTTCTTCTTTCCTGGACGATACCTTTCTTGTCATAAGCGGTGATTGCCTCACAGATATTGACCTGACAAAGGCACTAAAATTTCATCGCGAAAAGAAGGCAGTGGCCACCATTGTCCTCACCCCTGTAGAAAATCCGCTGGAATACGGTGTCGTTATGGCTGAACCCAAGGGGCGTATTATAAGGTTCCTGGAAAAGCCGGGCTGGGGAGAGGTTTTCAGCGACACCGTCAATACGGGCATTTATATCCTGGAGCCCCAGGTATTAAATTATATAAAACAGGGCGTCAAATTTGACTTCAGCAAAGACCTGTTCCCCCTGCTGCTGGAAAAAGGTGAACCGCTCTATGCCTGTACGCTCTCCGGCTTTTGGTGCGATGTAGGCAGCCTGGATCAGTATCAAAAGGCGCAGTATGATATTCTGGATGCAAAAGTTAAGCTGGAGATACCCGGGGAGGAAAAAGAAAAGGGTGTTTTTTTGGAGTCCAATGTTCAGCTTGATCCGGGTTGTCACCTTATTCCCCCTGTTTTTCTGGGTGCGGGAACGAGGGTTTGTGAAGGGGCTGTGGTGGGTGATTATTCCATCATAGGTGCACACAATTATCTTGGCTGCGGCTCTGTTACCAAAAGGAGTATTACCTGGGAGGGAGTAAATTTGGCTGCAGGAGCTTCTCTCAAGGGAGGTATCTTGGGCCAAAAAGTGCTGTTGGGAGAAAAAACAACTGTTTTTGAAGGGGCAGTGGTGGGGGACAAAACTGTGCTGGAAGAAGGCTGTGTGGTTAAGCCACAGGTAAAAATATGGCCTCATAAGAGATTGCCCAGCGGATCTATTTTAAGGAGCAATGTTGTTTGGGGTGGCATGAACGGCCGCAGCCTCTTTGGTTTTGAAGGTATAAAAGGCAGGCTAAACCAGGATCTCAGCCCTGAAATGGCAGTTAGCCTGGGAGCAGCCTTTGGCTTTTTTTTAGGGAATGGTGAAAAAGTTATTATAGGATGCGACCACGATATCCCATCCCAGGTATTTAAAAACGCTGTTGCGCTTGGTCTCTTATCCACAGGTATTGAGGTATATAACCTGGGCGCAGTATCTTCCTCCATGGTTCGCCTCGGTATTTCCGTCTATAAGGCCAAGGGTGGAGTTTATATCCAGCAACTGGATGGTGAGCCGGATTACCACAGCCTGCTCTTTTTTGACAGCGAAGGCCTTAATCTTTCCCGCAGCGACGAAAGAAAAATAGAACAATTTTATGCCAGAGAAGACTTTTGCCGCATTCCACCTGACCAGATGAAAAAGGAAATACAGGTCGCCGGCATGGAGGTAAAATACCGGCAACAGCTGCTGGCAGGTATTAATACAAAGGCGATTAAGGAGCAGGGCTTTAAAGTTGTCTTATACTCCAGCCGAGATTTTTCTCAGAGCTTTTTGCTGGACCTGTTGGGGCGCCTGGGCTGCTTTGTCCATCTGCTTCACACCCCGCCGCTGGCACAGGGCAGGGAAGGCTGGCAAAAGCTTATTCACCAAACAATAAGAGAAGCTGTAAAAAGCTTGCATGCCCATCTGGGTGTTGCCCTGGACCTGGAAAGTGGCAAATTTTTTTTAGTGACAGAAAAGGGGGAGGAGGTCAAAAAAGAGGAGCTGCAAGCTTTGCTCACCCTTTTGCACTTGCGCCACCACCGCAGCCCTTCGGTTGTTGTACCGGTTACAGCCTCCCGCATACACGAGGAGTTAGCCAGGCGCTACCGCGGGGAGGTGATCCGGACCAAAACATCACCGCGGCACCGCCTGGAAGCATATAAAAAAACAGGCTCAGCCATTTTGTCTTCAGCTTTTGACAGCATCCGCGCTCTTTTAGAACTCCTGGATTTTATGGCTGCGGAAAAAAGAACACTGGGAAAACTGCTGCAGGAAGTACCCTCTTCCCACCTTCAAGAAAAAGAAGTGTCCTGCCCCTGGGATAAAAAGGGCAAAATTATGCGCCAGCTGCTAGAAGAGAGCCCAGGCAAGCAGGTGGAGATGATAGACGGCTTAAAAGTATATCACCCCGGCGGCTGGGCCCTCATTTTACCCGATCCGGAAAAACCTTCTTACCGCATCTATGGGGAAGGTTACACGGAGGAGATAGCAGAATCACTAACAGATTTTTACTTGGAGCGGGTTAAACAGCTGCAGCAAGAAGAAACAATATCCACTACGAGCACAAATAATAAAATGACATAATAAGTGAAAAAAGTAAATCTTTCTAACGCGGGTTGACAGTATACGGGGTCAACCCGATTTTTTTGACATATGTTTATATTTGACATATGTCAGAATTAGAATTATAATTTAATAAAAAATTTTATTCTTTCGTGAGGGGGAAGGGCTCTTGTATAACAAATTAGTACTAGAACATTTTTTAAACCCCAAAAATGTTGGCCAGATACCTGATGCTGATGGTGTAGGCACCATAGGTGATCCGAGGTGCGGAGATTACCTCCGTGTTTATATCAAAGTTGAGGACGATCATTTAAAAGATATTAAATTTGAGTTGCTTGGTTGCCCGGCTGCCATTGCTACCAGCAGCGTTTTGACCGAAATGGCCATGGGCAAATCTCTGATAGAAGCCCTTCAGATAACCGATAAGGATATCGTTAAGGAACTGGGGGAGCTGCCGAATCCTAAAATTCACTGCTCTAACCTGGGGGCTGAAGCGCTGCATAAGGCTATAAGACATTATTTGGAGCGTTTAAGCGAAAAAGCTAGAAAAAGCTAAAAAGCTGAGCGCAAAGATGGTGTAGTGTAAGCAATTAATCTACAAGGCAATGGAAAGGAGCTAGAAAAAAGTGGGCGCGCAAGGAACTTGTTCTCTAAAAGAAAAAAAGACTCAGGAAAAAATACTGCGGCCAGATGTGAAGCATGTTATTGCCATTATGAGCGGTAAAGGAGGGGTAGGCAAATCTTCCGTAACTTCTCTTTTGGCGGTAGGAGCGCGAAAAGAAGGTTATAAAGTAGGTGTTCTGGATGCAGATATTACCGGCCCCAGCATTCCTAAGATGTTTGGCATAAAGGCAACCACTGCGGGAAGGACGTTTGCTCCTGAAGAAAGCAAGCTGGGGTTGAAAATTATGTCTTTGAACCTATTTCTGAAAAATGAGGATGACCCTGTAGTTTGGAGAGGCCCTTTAATTGCAGGTGCGGTTAAACAATTTTGGGAAGAGGTTGATTGGGGAGAGCTCGATTACCTCTTTATTGATCTTCCGCCTGGAACAGCCGATGTTCCCCTGACAGTTATGCAGTCAATTCCTCTGGATGGCCTTGTTATAGTAAGCTCCCCTCAGGACTTGGCCATTATGGTGGTCAAAAAAGCTTTAAAGATGGCCGGCATGTTAGATATTCCCGTATTGGGCCTGGTAGAAAACATGAGCTACTTAACCTGCCCGCACTGCCAGGAAAAGATTGAAGTGTTTGGACCTTCGAAAGGCAAAGAGGTTGCAGCGATAACAGGTGTTCCCTTTTTAGCTGCCCTCCCCCTTGATCAGCACCTGGCAGAATGTTGTGATCAGGGTGCCATAGAAAGTTATGACAGCGGCCTATTTGAGCAGCTCCGCCAAATCCAGCAATTGCAAAGGGATGGAGGTTTAAAGCAATGAAAATTGCCATCAGTGCAAATGGCAAAAATCTGTCCAGCCGCCTTGATCCCCGTTTTGGGCGGTGTAGTTACTATGCCCTTTACGATACAGAGGGTAAAAATTGGAATTTTATAGCAAATCCGGGAGCGCTGGAAGGAAGCGGCGCTGGTGTTAAGGCCGCGCAGTTTTTACTGGAACAGAAAATTGATGTTCTGCTCACGGGTGATGTAGGGCCAAATGCAACCAAGGTCTTAAAATCGGCTGGGATCAAAGTTTTTTCGCTTTCGGATGTTTCTCTTGAGGATGCTTTAAAGCAATACGAGCAGGGCCAGGCCAAGCATCTTGAAGGAGCCACTGTCGCTTCCCATGCCGGCATGGGCGAGCCTGTGAGCCAAAATCTTTCTTTTGATGTTATAAGAGTTGCTATTGCTACCGACGGCGACCTAGTAGCGCAGCACTTTGGGCGTTGCCCTTCTTATACGCTGGTGGATATAAAAAACAACAATATTGTCAGCAAAAATGTAATCGATAACCCCGGGCACCAGCCAGGCTTTTTACCCCGTTTTCTGGCAGATAAAGAGGTTGCCTGTATAATTGCAGGCGGTATGGGCCCTCGCGCTCAAAACCTTTTTGCTGAACAAGGAATCAATGTTATTTTAGGTGTTACTGGCCTTGTGGAAGAAGCTATCGCCAGTTATTTAAAAGGAGAGCTTGCTGGTGGCGAAAGCTTATGTGAGCATGAAGAAGGGCACGGGCATGAATGTGGGGGCCATTAGGCGCATAATATGACAAAAAGCGGAGAGATTAATATGATCATAACTGTTGCTAGCGGCAAGGGCGGCACCGGCAAGACAACGGTAGCTGTCAACATGGCGCTTTCTCTAGATCAGAAAGAGGCTTTGCAGTTTTTGGATTGCGACGTGGAAGAGCCCAATGCGCATTTTTTTTTAAAACCTGATATTAGTTCATCAGAGCCAGTTAGTATACCTGTACCTAATATTGATGAGGCTAAATGTACATTTTGCGGTAGGTGCAGCGAGGTCTGCGCTTTTAATGCCATTGCCGTTCTTATAGACCACGTTATGACTTTTCCCGAGCTCTGCCACGGCTGCGGCGGCTGCTCTTATTTTTGCCCGGAGAAAGCCATCAGTGAAGTGCCGCGGGAAATAGGGCTGGTGGAGAAAGGTAAAGCAAAAGGGATAAACTTTTTACACGGGCGTTTAAATCCGAGGGAAGCTATGTCGCCGCCTTTGATTAAAAGTGTTAAGGATCATGCCGACAGGGATGGTACCGTTATTATAGATGCCCCTCCGGGCACGTCCTGCCCGGTGGTGACGTCAGTTAAGGGAAGCGATTTTTGTCTTCTAGTTACTGAGCCGACACCTTTTGGTTTAAACGACCTGCAGCTGGCAGTGCAAATGTTAAAGAAAATGGATATCCCTGCTGGCGTACTGATAAACCGCTCCGATATTGGGGACAGCCAGGTTGAAGATTATTGCCAGAGGGAGGGTTTACCCACCCTGCTCAAACTTCCCTGGAACAAGGAGTTAGCCAGGCTCTACGCACGAGGCGAGCCGATTGTAAGGCATTCTGACGGCTGGAAAAACAGCTTTCAGGGGCTCTGGGCTAAAATCAGGGAGATAGTAGAGGACAAGAGTATAAAGAGAGTATAAAAAGAGGATATAAAAGGTAGAAAAAGAAGGAGATAGCCATGAAAGAGATAACCGTTATTAGCGGTAAGGGCGGCACCGGGAAAACCTCCCTAGTTGGTTCTTTTGCCGCTCTTGCTTCTGGGGCGGTTTTTGCTGACTGTGACGTAGATGCTGCCAACTTGAGCCTTATCATGCGCCCCCGCCTTAAGGAAACCACTGTTTTTAAAGCCTCTAGGGAGGCTTTTATTTTATCAGATAAATGCAACAAGTGTGGACTTTGCCGAGAACTATGCCGTTTTGGAGCCATTACGGAAGATTTTCGAGTAGATCCTCTCAGCTGTGAAGGTTGTGGTGTTTGTTTTTATGCCTGCCCGGAAAAAGCTATCAGCTATGAAGAGGTTATCTCCGGGCATTGGTTTGTTTCTGACACACCATATGGCCCCCTGGTGCATGCCAAATTGGGGGTAGCCGAGGAGAATTCCGGTAAATTAGTGACCACGGTGAGGAACAAGGCCAGGGAAATTGCCGAGGAGGAGAACAAAAAGCTTATTCTTACAGATGGTCCCCCGGGGATAGGCTGCCCTGTTATCGCTTCTTTGGCAAACAGCTCTTTAGCCCTTATTGTTACCGAGCCAACTCTCTCTGGAATTCACGACATGGAGCGGGTTATCAAGGTGTGCAGCCATTTTAGAGTGCAGCCCTGCGTCTGTATTAATCGCTATGACCTTGATGAAGGCAACGCGCGGGAGATAGAAAAGTACTGCAGACAGAACAAAGTGCCTGTTGCCGGCAAAATACCATTTGATAAACTGGTAACAGAGTCTATGGTGCAGGGTGTTCCCGTAGTAGAGTTTACTGATAGCCCTGTCTCGCGCAGTATCGTTAAAACATGGAAATATTTAAAAAATAATTTGTAGTTTTGTTCGTTGAGGATCTTGAACAGTAGAATAAAGCTTGTCTTCTTTTTTTTGTAAGAGCCTCATAATAATAAAATATACAGTGTTTTGACATCGAAGCCCTACAGTAACTTGACACTATCCCCAGGTGCTTTCTCCTCGGATTTTAGTTGCAGGTGTGCTATAATATATCTAAAAGCATCTAAAGTGTGATATCTTAAAGCGGATTATGCAATAAGAGGTGGTTATTAAGG
>JAAZDU010000280.1 GCA_012512665.1 Bacillota bacterium
CTATTATACAGGCCATAGATAAAGTAAAAGGGTTGCCCGTGTTGTTACAGGCCTCTCTTAACAAATTTGTTGCCGCCCTTGCTCATAATTTGGCCTCCATAACACCTGGCGATTTAAAGCACTCCTTTTTTTGCAATAGTGGAGCTGAAGCAGTGGAAGCATCTTTAAAATTAGCGCGGGCAGCCACTGGTAAAGAAAGGTTTTTGTTTTGCCAGGGGGCCTTTCATGGAAAAACTTTCGGAGCATTATCTGTAACAGGAAGAGATAAATACAAAGAAGTTTTTCGCCCTCTACTGCCTGGCTGTAGCCAGGTACCTTTTGGAGATCTTGACGCGCTGGAAGAATCATTGCAAGATAATGATGTGGCTGCTTTTATTGTTGAACCTATCCAGGGTGAAGGTGGGGTTATAGTTCCTCCCCCTGGTTACTTAAAAGGGGCGGAGCAGCTGTGCCGCCGTAGCGGTGCCCTGTTAATTATTGACGAAATCCAAACAGGGCTGGGGAGAACTGGCTTTATGTTTGCCTGCGAAGAAGAAAATGTTTCTCCAGATGTCATTTGCCTTTCCAAATCACTTGGGGGAGGGTTAATGCCCCTGGGGGCAATTGTAACAACAGAAGATGCCTGGAAAAAAGCTTACGGTGGAATGGAGAAATGCCTGCTTCATACTTCTACTTTTGGCGGTAATACTCTGGCGGCGGCAGCAGGTATTGCAGCCCTGGAGGTCATAGTAAAAGAAGATTTACCCGGCCAAGCTGCAGAAAAGGGCCGTTATTTTAAAGAAAAGCTTTTGGAACTTAATAAAAGGTACGGTTTGCTGAAAGATGTTAGGGGTAAGGGATTACTTTTAGGCATTGAATTTGCCTCGCCTGAAGGTATATTAAATAAAATATCAGGTAATACTTTGGGCAAGCTTTCCCATGAATATCTGGCTTCACTGGTGGCGGGGGAGCTCCTTAACCGCTTTGGAATAATAACGGCCTATACTCTGAATAATCCTAATGTTATACGCTTGGAGCCCCCTTTAATTGTTAGTTATGAAGAAATAGATTATGTTTTAAGTTCACTTGAGAAAATATTTGAAAGCAGTGGTAGCTTTTTAAAGTTGGCTATGAGATCAGGGCGCACAGTGTTTTCCTCTCTATTAAAGCGTAACTAGATCAAAGCACGGCGAGCATTTTTATGAAAAGTTGGGCTTGCTAGAAAGGAGAATAGAAATGGATGTAAATGAAAAAAGCTTTGTAAAGGATATTACTTCCCAAAAAGAGGATTATTCCCAGTGGTATCAGGATGTTGTCCTCAAAGCGGAGCTTATGGACTATGCTCCTGTTAAGGGCTGCATGGTGATTAGGCCATATGGTTACTCTATCTGGGAGAGCATGCAAAAGCTATTGGACAAACGTATTAAAGAGACAGGCCATGACAACGCCTACTTTCCCCTCTTTATTCCTGAAAGTTTGCTGCAAAAGGAGGCTGAGCATGTTGAAGGTTTTGCCCCCGAAGTAGCATGGGTAACGCAAGGGGGTAACGAACCGCTGACAGAAAGGTTGGTAGTTCGGCCAACATCGGAAGCGATTATTTGCAGTATGTATTCGCGGTGGGTGCAGTCATGGCGAGACCTGCCTGTTTTAATTAATCAGTGGTGCAACGTGGTCCGCTGGGAAAAAAGCACTCGTCCCTTTTTACGGACCTCAGAATTTTTATGGCA
>JAAZDU010000281.1 GCA_012512665.1 Bacillota bacterium
TATCTTCTTCAAGCTTGTTTAATTCCCGCCGGTATTGTTCAATACTTATCTCCAGCTCCTTTAGCTCTTCCAACAAGCGTTCTTCTTCACTTTTATATTGCTTTAACTCTTTTTTTTGTCCCCCTACAACATCTTTAAGGGAATCCAGCTCACCGAAACGTTCCTGTATTTGTTGCTCCAGGTCATTGGCAGCAACCGGTGTTATGTAAACAAGCAAAAAAGCGGCTAGGATAACAAAGACAAGCATGCGCCACAAAGAACGGGAAAACAATGTTAACTGGCACCTCCTCTAGTTATACTTTTAAAAATCTTCTTAAGGATACAACTCCCCCTAAGATTCCCAGCAAGATACCCAGGGGAAGCAGGGTTTTCAAAAGCTCCGGCATAACATCCTGCGGGGAGATAAGGGCAATGAAATAAATATTTTGCTCCAGCCACTCTACAGCAGCTGTGTAGCCAAAGTAAATCACGGCCAAGGGCACCAGGGCACCAGCAAGTCCCAGAAAAAAACCTTCAAAAACAAATGGCCAGCGTATAAACCAGTCGGTTGCCCCCACGTACTTCATTATTTTTATTTCTTTGCTCCGCAGAACGACAGTCAGGCGAATGGTGTGCGCTATTAAGAAGGTGGCCGTTACCGCCAAACCCACCATAAACCCGGCACCTACCACTCGGATTAGCCCTGTTACGCGAAAGAGCGGCTCCACAACATCTTTACCGTAATCAACATAATCTACATGAGGGTACTGGCTGATGTCGGCGGCGACTTCGGCAACCTCTTCCGGCCTTTTCGTCTTTATTTCAAATGAATTTGGTAAAGGATTTTCCTCTTCCTCATCATAGATATCTAAAAGATCCGATTGGTCTCCAAACTGGTCTTTTAACCTCATCATAGCTTCCTTCTTGGAAACAAAGCGTACTTCCTCCATGGAGGGGTGGGCCACCAGCTTGTCCTGCAGCACAAGAATATCTTCTTCAGTAGCATCCTCTTTAACGTAGAGGATAATTTCCACCTGTTCTTTTATATCCTGAGCAATGGTATCAACATTGTAATTTACCACCATAAAACTGCCCAGCACCAGAAGAGTAATGGAAACTACGCTTACAGAAGCTATGCTCATCCAGCCGTTACGACAAATACTGCGCAAAGCTTCTGCCCAGAAATAAAATAAGGATCTCAGCATGGGTTATAGGCTCCCTCCTGCTGGTCACCTATTAAACAACCCTGCTCGAGATAAATAACCCGCCTTTTAAAGCTATCCACAATTTCCTTGGCATGGGTAGCCATTACTACCGTGGTGCCTCGCAAATTTATCTTGATAAGGAGTTTCACAATTTCATTGGATGTCTCGGGATCCAAATTGCCTGTAGGCTCATCAGCCAAGATCAAGGCAGGGCGGTTGACAATAGCCCTGGCCAGGGCAACTCTTTGCTGCTCACCGCCAGAAAGCTGGTCTGGAAATTTTTTAGCCTTATCCTGCAGGTTAACAAGTTCCAGCGTTGCTGGCACCCTGCGGTTAATTTCCCTGCGGGAGGCTCCTATAACCAGCAGGGCAAAAGCAACGTTATCGAAAACATTGCGATCTTTTAAAAGGCGAAAGTCCTGAAACACCATGCCAATATTTCTGCGCAAAAAAGGCACATGGCGTCTTTTCATTAAGGTTAGATCGCGGCCAAAAACTTTGACTGTTCCTTTAGAAGGCACAACCTCCCTGTTGATAAGCTTTAAAAGGGTTGATTTACCGGCTCCGCTGGAACCGACAACAAAAACAAACTCGCCCCGATCAATGATGACATTTATATCCTGCAAGGCCTTAACTTCCTTGCCGTAATTAACTGAAGCATGGTATATTTCTATCATAAATGACAGCCTTCCATCTGAGGAGCAAAATTAAGTGCGAAAAGAAAAATATGCTGCTGTTAGAAAAAGCTTGGAAGAATAAATTCGACAGCAAAGCTAAAATCCCTTCTTTTTTTTCGGTAAAATACTGATAATAAAGGCAAAAAAAGGGGAGCCTGTCAAAGGCTCCCAGATCAACCTCTTTGCTTACAACAAATAAGTAAGCAGATGTTCCAAATATTTACATAAAACTAAAACTTATCGTTGTTGCTGCAGCAGCGCTGTAAAAAGGTTTACTTAAGTTCTTTAATCCAGGGCATCATCTTTCTCAGCTTATCGCCCACTTTTTCCAGCAGTATATCCTTTTCCCTGCGCCTCAAGGCTGTAAAGCGGGGCTGCCCCATTTGGAATTCCAGGATGCATTCCTGGGCAAACTGTCCCGACTGGATCTCCTCCAGGATTTTTTTCATCTCCTGGCGTACGCTGTCATTAATAATCCTGGGCCCCCGGGTCAGGTCCCCGTACTCCGCCGTATCGCTGACAGAATACCTCATTAAAGGCAATCCGCCTTCAAAAATAAGGTCTACAATAAGTTTTAATTCATTTAAACATTCAAAGTATGCTACCTCCGGCTGA
>JAAZDU010000282.1 GCA_012512665.1 Bacillota bacterium
CTGGTTGAGTTGCTTTGGTGGTTACAGGAAACAACCTACTTTTACTTGACAGCATCCACAGGAAACAACCTACTTTTACTTGACAGCATCAGCAACCCAAATATTCTTGCATAACATGAGCTCTTATGATAAGATAGTAAAGAAAGGTCAAAATGCTACTTATGAATTACTGTTTAAATTTGTTTTTAAATAATCTTGCTTTGCGCAATGCCTCGCCTGCAACTATTAAAAGTTATAGGAGCGATCTTGAACAGTTTATCGATTTTTTTCGACATAACAAGGTTGAAGAACTGGATTATACCTTACTTAGGGCTTATCTTGCCCACTTGCAGCGAATGAAGTATAGTAAAGTATCTGTTTCGCGTAAGTTATCGGCAATTCGCACTTTTTTTAAGTTTCTTAAACAAGAAAAAATTATAAAAGATAATCCTGCAGCTCTCCTATCAGGGTTAAAACTTACAAAAAAATTGCCCCGTTTCCTTTACTATGACGAGATCTGCCAACTAATCGAACATACCGACAACTCAATTCTGGGTATACGCGATAGAGCTATGTGGGAACTCTTATACGCGACAGGAATTAGAGTAGGAGAAATGGTATCATTAGATACGTCTGATGTACACCTGTTAAAGGGGATTTTGAAAGTTTCCGGCAAGGGTTATAAAGAAAGAATTATTCCTTTTGGAAGCTATGCTAAGCAGGCCCTTGCTTGTTACTTAGAGAAAAGTAGGCCTCAGCTGGAAAAAGAAAATAACAGTGCTCTTTTCTTGAACCGTTTTGGAAAACGGATTAGCCAACGAAGCGTAAGAAGAAATTTAAAAAAATATCTTACTAAGGCGGGTCTGGCTTATGCCAGCCCGCATACTATGAGGCATTCCTTTGCTACACATATGCTTAACGGGGGTGCTGACATACGTATAGTTCAAGAGTTATTGGGTCATGTTAATATATCAACAACACAGATTTATACCCATGTTACAAAAGATAAGCTCAAAAAGGTTTACTCAAAGACGCACCCGCGGGCTTAATTTTGCTGTTTTTTTTTAAGAGGCAAATTATCAAAAGGTTTTCTATTTTCACCGTAAAAAGTGGAGGTTATGTAAAGTGCTTGCAGGCACCACTATAGTTACAGTTAAAAGCGGAAAGACAGTAGCTATGGCTGGGGACGGCCAAGTAACAATGGGTAATAATATAATTCTAAAACACAAGGCCAGAAAAGTACGCCGTTTATATAATGATCGGGTTCTGGCAGGCTTTGCTGGTTCGGTAGCCGACAGTTTTACTTTATTTGAACGCTTTGAGCAAAAACTGGAAAGCTATAATGGCAACGTTAAAAGAGCTGCTGTAGAGCTGGCAAAAGATTGGAGAACAGATAAATTATTGAGACGCTTGGAGGCACTTTTAGTGGTAGCTGATTCCGAAAATCTTTTAGTGTTATCTGGAACTGGCGAGGTAATAGAACCTGATGACGGGATAGCTGCCATAGGTTCAGGAGGTGCTTATGCTATGGCCGCTGCCAAAGCCCTTAAACGTGTTACAAATTTGTCTCCACTGAAAATAGCGAAGCTATCTCTAGAAATTGCTGCTGAGATTTGCGTTTATACCTACAATCAGGTGATAGTTGAAACGATTAATTAATACGCCTGATGCAGGAGGTCTTCAAATGGTAGCAGAATTTGAACTTACCCCCCAGGAGATTGTTAAAGAACTGGATAAATATATTGTTGGACAATTTGAAGCGAAAAAATGTGTTGCCATTGCTTTAAGAAACCGCTACCGCAGAAGGCAACTTCCACCCAAGATTCAAGAAGATATAATGCCAAAAAATATTATTATGATTGGGCCTACTGGAGTTGGTAAAACCGAAATTGCTCGCAGGCTGGCACGCCTAGTTAAAGCACCATTCATCAAGGTAGAAGCTACCAAGTTTACCGAAGTCGGGTACGTAGGCAGGGATGTAGATTCAATTATAAGGGATCTCGTTGATATTGCTGTAAGAATGGTTAAAGAGGAAAAAATGGAACAATATGCTAAGAAAGCAGAAAAATTGGCAGAAGAAAGAATTATTGACCTGTTACTTCCTCTTCCTCAAAAACGAAAAGCGACTGCCACCAATCCTTTTAATATATTTTTCCCTTCTTCTAAACTGGGAAGCGAAGGAGAAGAAAATAATGCAGATTATAATGAGCAGCAGCAAGAAAGGATAGAGAGGATAAAGTCTGGGAGAGAACTACTTAGGGCTAAACTCAAAGCCGGGGAAATTGAAAATAAAATTGTCGAACTTGAGGTTGACGACAGCTTACCACCTATGGCCGAAATATTTTCTGGTTATGGCATGGAAGAAATGAGCATCAATTTCCAGGACATACTGGGCAGCCTTATCCCCAAGAAAAAAAAGAAGAAAAAAATACCAATAAGCCAGGCAAGAAAAATAATTAAACAGCAGGAGGCTGAAAAGCTTATTGATAGGGACGAAGTAGTAAGTGAGGCCATTACAAGAACAGAACAGCTAGGTATTGTTTTTATAGATGAA
>JAAZDU010000283.1 GCA_012512665.1 Bacillota bacterium
CCGTTTCCACCACGGGGCAGGGGGTTTCCAGGCTGCAGGAAGTGATTGGGGAATGTTTAGCCAAGGGACAGGCGCCTCTTCCACCCCCGGCGGTGCCTTACAGGAAGCTTGCAGCCAGTTGCTTTAGGGGCGGCCCTCAAAAGCCTGGAACTTTTACCAGGCTGGCAGACCGGCTGCTTTTGCACCCCCTCTGGGGCTGGGTATTTTTAGGGCTGCTGCTTTACTTTGGCTTTTATCGCTTTGTAGGGGGGATTGGGGCGGGCTACTTGGTCAACAGCCTGGATTTCTTTTATCTGCAGTTCCTGCAGCCCATGCTGGGCATGCTGCTGGCAAAATTTTTGGCGGAGGAATGGTTTCTGGCATTATTTTTAGGCGAGTACGGCATCTTTTCTATGGGGCTGCGCTATGCCCTCACCATTGTTCTGCCTGTTATTACCAGCTTTTTTCTTTTTTTTTCACTGCTGGAGGACAGCGGTTATCTGCCCCGGCTGTCTTACCTGCTTACCAAGCCCCTTTCCCTGCTGGGTTTGAACGGGAAGGCCGTCCTGCCCCTTACGCTGGGCTTTGGCTGTGGCACCATGGCGGTGGCTGTGACCAGGATCCTTGATTCGCGGCGGGAAAGGTTTTTGGCTACCTTTTTACTGGCCCTGGGAGTGCCCTGTTCGGCCCAGCTGGGCTTGATGATCTCCCTCTTAAGCAATATCCCGGGCGCTTTTTTTAGCTGGGCCCTGGTGGTGGCCTTAACCACCCTCGCCGCCGCCAGGCTGGCCCATTTTTTGCTGCCGGGCAGCAGGCAGCCCCTGCTGATGGAGCTTCCACCCCTGCGCTGCCCTCGCCTGGAAGCTATCTGGCGCAAGACCAGTGCCCGCGTAGTATGGTATTTTCAGGAAGTGCTTCCCCTTTTTATGGGAATAAGCCTGTTTCTTTGGCTGCTGGAGCTCACGGGGCTGCTGCAAGGCATCTTGCGGGCTCTCAAGCTCCACCTCTCCTGGCTGGGCCTGCCGGAGGAGACAGCCCTGGTGCTGCTGACGGGGTTTTTTAAGCGCGATTATGGCGCTGCAGGACTTTACTCCCTCTACAGGCAGGGGGCTCTGGGGGCGAAAGAGCTGCTGGTAGCCAGTGTGCTGCTCACTCTTTTTCTGCCCTGCCTGGCGCAGCTTTCCCTGATGCTGCGTGAGCGGGGCCTTAAAGAAACGGCGGCTATTGTTTTGTTGGTAAGCATAATTGCTTTTGCTGTGAGTTTTCTGGTAAAGACCTTTTTGTTTATTTAAAGCAGGAAAGAGGTTATTTGGAGGCATGAAGGCTGGAAAGATTAGGCCTTTATCCTCTTTAAAGGCAGGGGAGAAGGGCAGGATAGTATCTGTTTCCGGTGAAGAAAAGGAGAGGCTGGAGTCTTTAGGGCTCTTTCCTGGCGCCCAGCTGACAGTAGAAAGGAGCCGGCCCGCTTATATTGTGGTGGTTGGCCATACCAGGCTTTTCTTAGAAGCCCCTTTTGCCAGTTTTATTTATGTTTTGGCGTAAAGAAAAGCCATTTGTCGGAAAAAAAACAGGCTGCGCCATTCTTTTATGACATTCTTTTCCTGGATAATGTTTTATAATAAGGTAAAAGTTACCTGTTGGACATGCTTCCGTGATACTGCCTGCTGAAAGGTGTTGATGGTCTTGTTGTTCCGGCGCGCTCCTTCCCAGGAAAAGATCCGGCCTGCCTTTAGCGGCCAGCTAGCCAGCATGGCCTCCTCTTCCCTGGAGGGGTTAAAAAAAATAATAAACTGGCCCAATATTTTATGCCTCTTGCTGGTGGGGCTGGGAGCCAGGGCCACTATCCTGGGGGAGCCGGTCATTTACGGTTTTGTCCTCTGGGCCGTGCTGGCGCGAATATTTCCCGGGAAAAGGTTGATATCAGCGGGAGCCCTCCTGCTGGGAAGCCAGACTCTGGCCGCAGGCCACCCCTGCTGGTTTTTGGCAGGGGCGGTGGCCTTATTTATACTCTTTGAATCGTTCTTTGGCAGGGGCGGTAAAAGCTTATCCCTCTCCCTGCTTCTTCCCCTTATTTTGCTGCCCCTCTATTTTTTACCCCTGCTTTGGGATTATTACAGCATTTACGAGCTGGGGGTAATAGGGATTAATTTATTGCTGGCTATTTTTTTGCCTCCCTTGCTGGCGCCTTTAGGCCAGCAGGCAAAAAAGCCTGAGCTCTGGCGCCGCCCTACAGCAGAGATCATGACCAGCCTCTGCCTGCTTGCGGCCTTTAGCCTGACGGCGCTGGCGGGCAGCCAGTTTGTAGGGGCAGTTTCCCTGGCCCGCCTGCTTGCCAAGCTGGCGGTGTTAAGCGGGGCTTATCTTTTTGGGGCTGCCTGGGGCGCAACGGCCGGGGTGCTGGCGGGGCTCTTTTTAAGCCTGAGCGACCCTGCCTCCTTATTTATCGGCGTTTCCCTCTCTTTCGCCGGCGTGATAGCAGGTATGCTGCGCTCTTACGGCAAGCTGGCTGTAGCCGCCGGCTTTTTGCTGGCCATACGCTTTTTAAATATGTACTCCCTTGAAGCGGGCTTTCCTTCTTTCCCCCTGCTGGAGGATTTTTTGGTGACGGGGGTAATGCTGGCCTTGCCTCAAAGCCTGTGGCTTCCTTTAAAAAAGTGGTGGGAGCAATTTTGGCCCTTCGAGGAGAGGGAAGAAGAGCTGCGTCATTTTGTAGCCTACCGCATCAAGGAATTTGCCAACATTTTTAGAGAGCTGGCCGCCACTTTTCACCTGCAGGAAGAGTCTTTGCAAGGCCACAGCGAAAGGCAGCTCTCCTTTTTAATGGAGATGATCAGCCGCAGGGTTTGCACAGCCTGCGAGCACTACAGGCGCTGCTGGGAAAAGGAGCTTTATACCAATTACCACCGCTTTGCTGAAATGCTGAGAATTGCGGAAAAAGTCCAGGCCCAAGGGAAGATATTCCAGGAAAAAGAGATCCCCAACAGGCTGCGGCGGCACTGCCCGCGCAGCAGGGAGCTTGCCAGGACTATAGATAGCATGCAGGAGATTTACCGCTTAAATTATTACTGGCAGCGGAAAGTGGCTGAAGGAAGAGAGCTGGTTTCCAGGCAGCTGGAGGGTATTTCGCTGGTCATGAACGACCTGGCCAATGAAATAAAGCTGGAAGAAACAGCCAGACCTTTTTCTGAACACAAGCTGCCCCTTCGCTTTTCGGTGGAGGTGGGAGTAGCGCAGGTGGCCAGGGATGGGCAGGAGCTGTCGGGGGATAGCTATGCCCTGCTGCAGCTGAAGGGAGGCAAGCAAGTTTTTATTTTAAGCGACGGTATGGGCAACGGTGCCCGGGCGCACCTGGAAAGCCGGGCAACGGTTTCCCTGATCGAGCATCTTTTGGAAATAGGATTTAGGAGGGAGGTGGTCCTGCGCATAGTCAACTCGCTGCTACAGCTGCGCACGGCAGATGAGACCTTTGCCACTGTGGACCTGGTATTCCTCGACCTGACCAGCGGGGAGGCAGAGCTGTTAAAGGTAGGGGCTGTGGCCAGCTATATTAAAAGCGGCGACGAGGTAAGAGAGGTAGGTTCGGCTACGCTGCCTTTGGGTATTCTGCAGGAGATAAGGGCCGACCTGCTAAGAGAAAAACTGGAGGATGGGGACCTTTTGGTTATGGTGACTGACGGCATGGTGGAGCTAAGCCCTGAAACTGGAGAAAACTGGCTTCTTGGAGCC
>JAAZDU010000284.1 GCA_012512665.1 Bacillota bacterium
GTGGTAAAGAAGTAGTAAAAATTCGGCTCTCCTTTTACCAAACGAATGATGCCGTTCTCTTCATAATATTTATCCATCTCCTGGCCAACAAAGCCTTCCCTATCAATCTTTTGCGCAGTATCTTTATCAATAAATAATCCGGGTAATGAGGAAAGCTCTAACCTTCGGTCAAAGCCTGCTATTGTTCCAGGTATGAGGGAGGCCATTTCTAAGGAACCCTCCTGCATTGCCTGGAAGTTTTCACGCGCTCCACCTAATTCTCCTGCGGGATAAACTTCAAGTTTAATCCTTCCTTCAGATCTTTCTGCCAGCATTTCTGCCCATTTGCGGCCAGATCTCACAGAGCTATCGTGTGGTGCATTTAAAAATGAAATTCTAATCACTAAAGGATTCTCAGCGGTGTATTGCTCACTGCTGCCATCTTGCCCTGCGTCACTATCTGTACTAGCTTGCTCCTTCCCTCCACAACCAACTAAACAAACAACTCCCAAAATTAAAACTAAAACGAACAAAATCTTAATGAATTTTTTTTGCATTGCCTTTCCTCCTTTGATAAAATTACCCCCACAGATAACTAACTTTAATCTGTTTGAATATTACTGCTTATCCACACTCCTCCTTCCTCATAAGTTTTTCCATGTTGCGGAACGTTGATCCGCATTATTTTAGCTTTATATATTTGACAAAAGCGTAAAAATTCCTTCAATAGCATAAAATTTTTTTTACTAAAATGAATTAACTTTTGCAGGAATTTAAATTGTTGCGTAAAATATATAAATAAACCTGTCGGAACGGATCAACGTTCCGTATTATGGAATTAATAATTACTTATAAGGGGATGGATACAATGGTGACACAAATCTGGGAAAAGCTGCTAACGGAAACAGACAAGAAACTTATTGAGTTTGCCGGTTATGGCCAGCGGAAAGGTTTTGGCGAACGCCCTGCATTTATGATCATCGACCCTCAATATAATTACATGGGAGCACCAAAACCGATCCTGGAACAGCTTGATGAATACCCATCGGGCTGTGGAGAGAATGCCTGGAAGGCAGTTCCTAAAATTCAAAAACTGCTGGAAGTGGTACGGGAGAAAAAGTTACCGGTAATCTTTACACGCAATGTTCAAAAAGATTTGTCTTTTGATAGTTTTTCAACCAAGGCAAAAAGGGACAATACTCAGTATATTGATGGCCATAAAGGAACCTTGATCATCGAAGAGCTTGCACCCCGTCCCGGAGAAATAGTTTTAGACAAAGCTTACGCGAGTGCCTTCTTTGGTACACCTCTTATCAGCATACTGATAAAACTAAAAGTTGATTCATTAATAATATGTGGTGGAACAATTAGCGGCTGCGTTCGTGCCACAATTGTAGATGCAGTAAGCAGAAATTACAATGTAGCAGTAATTGCCGATTGTGTTTTTGATCGTGTGGAGCTATCTTACAAAGCTGCACTCTTGGATATCTGGATGAAATATGCCGATGTTATTTATGCTGAAGAAGCATTAAAATATTTTAAGGAAGTGGGAATAAAATCTTGATGGATTTATTGATTAAAGGTGGAAAAGTAGTTTTGCCGGGGGGACAAATTGAAGCAAACCTGGGTATTAAAGGCGGAAAAATTGCCGGTATTTTTGCTCCGGGCAATAATCCTGAAGCAAAACAGGTAAAAGACGTTACAGGTTGTTTTGTTTTTCCCGGCCTGATTGATCCCCATAGCCATTATGGTGTTTACAATTCATTAGAAAAAGATTTTGTAGATGACAGCCAGTTTGCAGCTTTAGGCGGCTTCACCACTGTCTTAAAC
>JAAZDU010000285.1 GCA_012512665.1 Bacillota bacterium
ATATTATAATCCCAGACATTTTTATCATAGGGGTTGATCCAGGCTACACCCTTGCGGTCCCGCCAGAGGCCACCGCCTTTTCTCTGGATACCCCAGTCCTGACGCTTTTCAGCCAAAAAAGGGTCCTTAAAAACAACAATGCGGGCTATGGTATATATTCCCCTGCTGTGTAAATCATCCAGCAAAGCTTTCATATCTGAAACCGGAGCCCTCTCGTCCGCCCCCACCTGCTTGACAATTTCAATGGAACTGGGATAGGTCATTCTACCGTGGTCGTCCTTGACATCAATAACCATGGCATTAAGCTCCGTCTCCTCCACCAGCTGGATTAAAGCAGGCAGCCTTTCCCTGTGCCCGGCCGTGTGGCCTGTCAAATAAATGCCCCTGGCCAAAACTGGCGGGTTTTCCTTCTGCTCCAGCGGCGGCAGGGGGACAAAAAAAGGTCCCAGTTTTTCCTTCAGCTCTTCTTCCCTCAAGCGGCGCTCTTCCAGCAGCCTGACTTCTTCTGCCAGCCGTTCTTCCTCTTGCCTCCTGGCTTCTTCCTCGGGGTCAATTTTTTTGTCCTTTTCTTCGCTAACTTCTTCTTCCCCTGCTCTATCAAAGATATTTCCATTTTTCACAGCCTCTTCCACACACCCGTAGAGGGCATAAGACAAAACAAAAAAGCTGCAGAGGATAACAGTAATAAGCAGCGTGTTTTTATAAATTTCTTTTTTCAAAAAAACCATCATCTCCATCCAAGCCAGGATTTTGATTAACATAATATACTCTAATTTAACTTAATAAAAGTGCTCTGTCGAACCTGAAGAAGCTATTTCTGGCAAAAAAAGCCGGCTAACCGGCTTTTTCTCTTGCTTTTTCCCTATATTTCTCAGTATTTCAACATGTGCTTATTTTACTCTTACCGCCTCTTTTGTTTCCAGGAAGTAAAGCCAGCCTTCCAAAACAGGCTTCTTATAAATAATCTCCACGGCACGGCTGTAGAGGGAAAGCTGCTTGCGGTAAGAAGATAAATCCTGTCTGCTCCCTGCCCGGTCTGTTTTAAAGTCTAGCAGCAAAAAGCCTTCTCTTTCCTTTACCAGACAATCTATGATACCCTGGACAAGAACATATTGGCTTCCGGGGGGTAAATCCGGGTACAGTTCGTGGGCGGGAAGACGCACTGTAAAGGCTAGCTCGCGCCAGGTGCAGGAAGGATCCCGGTATATTCTTTTACCCAGGGAAGACTGAAAAAAAGCCTCCAGGGAAGAGAGCGGGACAGCTTTCGCCTCCTCTTCTGTCAGGAACCCCTGCTCCACCAGATCAGCCAGGGCTTTTTCCAGCGATATTCCTTCCGGCAATTTTTCCAGGGGAAAGCGCTGCAAAAATGTATGGACTGCGCTACCCTTCTGGACAGGAGTCAAAACTTTTTCCTTCTCGGCAAAAACAGGTTGGCGCCAGTGGCTAATAGTGTAGGGGGCGGCCCCTGTATGAACAGTATCTTCCTCTTCCTGCCAGAGGTTTTTTAATTCGCTAACCGTTAGTTTGGCTGCTTTTCTGGTATATTCCCCGTATGGATAGCGCCAGTTCAGTCTGGCAGCTATTTCCTCCTGCAGGGGCGTAGAAAAAGCCTCGTCTTTTAGGGGCTGCAGCTTCTTTATGCGCCTCCAATTTTCTTCTTCTTCCCCGGCCCCTTCCTTTCTGTAAACATAAGTTATCTTAGAACCATGCAGGTAAAAACGCCAGCTGGAAGTTTCGTTATTAAATAAGGGCAAGCCCTGGGAAAAACCTGCCAGTTCTCTTAAAGGAGCTGCATCGGGATGCCGCATAAGAGAGATGGCAAGCCAGTCAAGATAGCTAGGCCATCTGCGCAGTTGAGAGAGGGAAAAGACTTTATGCGGCAGCTGGGCTGCCTGAAGCCACTTCCGGCTCTTTGCTGGCAGTTTTCTCGCCGAGCCCACCAGGATAAGCCTTTCCCTGGCACGGGTTAAGGCCACATAGAGTATGCGCAGCTCCTCTGCAAGCTCCTCCCTGACCAGGCTTTCTCGCAGGGCCAGGTAGGGTAGAGTAGGGTATTTTATCATACAGCTTAAATCTACATGGCAAAGGCCCAGGCCCAGATCTTTATGCAGAAGAAGGTCATCTCTAATATCTGTTCCCTGCATTTGCCGCCCCAAATCAGCTAGAAACACTACAGGGAACTCCAGCCCCTTGCTTTTATGTACACTCATAATCCTGACCACATCTTCTTTCTCCCCCAGCGCCCGCGCAGGGTCAAAATCAGAGGCAGCAGCCTCAACCTTTTCTATAAATTTTAAAAAACGGGGCAAACCGTGCATAGCAAAACGGTCAAACTGGCAGGAGCGGTGATAGAGGGCTTTCAGGTCGGCCCTGCGCTGTAACCCTTGGGGCAGCCCACCCACATAATCCAGGTAGCCTGTTTCCTTATACAGCTGCCAGATTAGTTCAGAAACAGATGAGCGGCGGGAAAAAGTGCGCCAATTATCCAGCTGCCCCAAAAAACTGCTGACCTTTTCCGCTGTGCTAGCAGGCATGTTCTGCGCATTTACCTCCTGCAGCGCATCATAGAAGTTCCCCCGCGGTCTGAGCTGGCGCACAGCTGCCAGCTCTTCCTCCGTAAAACCTGCCAGGGGAGAGCGGAGTACTGCGGCCAGGGGAATATCCTGCCTTGGGTTATCTATAACTTTTAACAGGGAAATCATGGTCATAATCTCTGTAGAGGCAAGATAGCCCTCCCCCTGCTCAGCATAAAAAGGTACCCCTTGCTGGCGCAAAACTTCAGCAAACAGCGGGCTTTTCCCCTTGGCGGCCCTTAAAAGGATAACAATATCACGATAAGAAACAGGCCTGTACCTGGCTTTTTCTTTATCCCACACCTGCAAGGGCTTTTCGCCGGCCACCAGTTCTTTAATGCGCCTGGCTATTATCATGGCTTCTTTCTCTACAAAAGAAAGTTCTCTCCCCTGATCGGGTAAAAGTTTTTCCCCATCCTTGTCATCTTCCTCTCTCTCCAAAAGGTGTAGTTCCACCGGCGCCGCCAGCAAGCTGCCGGCAGGCGCAGGCGGGTAGGGGAAGCCGCAGACCAAGGCGGCGCTATCGTCATAAGCAACACCCCCAAGGGAGGGGGAAAAGAGC
>JAAZDU010000286.1 GCA_012512665.1 Bacillota bacterium
ATTATACACGGGGTACTGAGAGGTTGGAACTTCAACAAAGTGTAAGGTTGGCCGCTGATTTAATTGTCAGGGAAATTCGCTTTGCCGATTCCTTGACTATTCTTGATAAGAGTGAGGTAATGTATACAAAGAAAGAAGAAGGACCTAGAAAAACTTATAGAATAAAACATATAAAAGAGGAAGTTGTCCTCTATATAAATCAAACACAAACAAAGGTAGCAAGTAACATTATAAAACTTGATTTTGCTTTTGATGAAGAAAGCGGCCTTTTATATTTTCATATTGTGGGTAGTAACGAAAAGCAGCATTATGATATTAGTTCTTCTGTTAAACCAAGAAACTTGTGAAAGTATTGGCGATGATTAATTATTATTTTAAACAAAAAAAGGGCTCAATTCTAGTAATAGTTACTATAATCATGGCGGCAATAATGTTGCTTGGTTCGATGTTTGCCAGACTCAGTTATATCGAAAAAAAGATAGCACATAACCAGGAAAAAGCCGTTCAAGCTTTTTATCTAGCCGATTCTGGTATAGAGTTGGCTTTGGGCTTTTTAGAGCAAAATTATTATAAAGACCTGGACCTCCCTCTTAACTTTAAGGTTAAGACTGAAGATAATAATGGTGAAATAATTGTCAGCTTGCAAGTAGAAGAAAATGATTCTGATAGTTTAATTATTAATTCTGTGGGTAAAATTGGTCCTGTTAATGAAAGCCTTAAACTAAAAATTACCGCCTTGGCTAAAATGCCCATTTGTGTAGAAGATGCTTTGCAGCTTGGATGGGTTGAAGCTGATGGCTTATTAAAAGAAGGCGATAAAATTGCTCAGGATGGCGAGCATAACTTATTACCCATAAAATTTGAATTACCTGTTCGTTGTGATATGGCAGACCCTTTACCTATTAACCTTACAGCGTTATCAATTTATTTTGAAGCTAAACAGAATAGCCTGGAGATATACCCAGGTTCAACCTTAAACATTTTTGCTGACCTGGTAGTCTTTCGGGGCAACGTTATTTTAAGTGATTGTGCAGAGACAATGCCTGGATCGCCAGGCCAATTATTTTTGTATGTTTCCTCTGCTTGCACACCTGGGGAAGAAATTAAAGGAGGACATCCTGGTAAATATTATGGAATCGTTTATTTTGAGGAAGAAGTTAAGGTAAACAATGTAACACTGGACGGCCTTAAAGGAAATTATTACTATTTCCCTTCAGATTTTCCCCTCCATCGCCTTGTCGAAGAAGACATTTATAACAGCCTTATTAAAATTAATTATCCTTTCATGTCTGAACATTATGTGTGGAGTGCAAATTAAGTGCAATTGCTGAAAAAGCAAAATGGTTTTACCTTGATAGAGCTGCTCCTGGTGTTGGCCCTTCTTTCTTTATTATTGAAGATAGCATTCCCAAGGCTTGAACTATTTTCCCGTTGGAGGTTGGAGGGGGCTGCCCGACTGCTGGCCTCTGATTTAAGATATGTGCAGCAGGAAGCTGTTGTTTCTGGCCAGAAATGCCAAATTGTTTTTTACACTTTTGATAACTCATATCGACTTGAATTTCCCGAAGAGAAGAAAAGAATATATTTGCCGCAGGGTGTTTTTTTTGAAGGTACAACTTCTTTTCCGGGAGATCCCCCATATGTTCATTTTAATAATTTGGGGCATCCAAGCTCAGGAGGCACAATAATTTTGCGAAACGATCAACAGCAGCAGCTTTATGTAATTGTTGCCCCTGTCAACGGGCGGGTTAGAATATCTAAAGAGCCGCCAGGCGCAGGCGATTAATGAATGAAAAAAGTATAAAAAAGACACGCACCACATACCTTATTATCCCATATATTTATACAGTGATCTTTTTTTAAAGGGGGTAAGAGGTATGTTTCTTTTTGCATCATTATCCCTGCTTGTCAGGGGTATAATGTTACTGGTTTCATATATTAACAATGATTCCTTCCCTCAACCTCTTTCACCGAGCGAGGAACAATATTATTTAAAGCGACTGCAAGAGGGTGATGAGGAAGCACGGCGTATTTTGATAGAGAGAAATTTAAGGCTTGTCGCCCATGTCATAAAAAAATTTGAAAATACCTGTGAAGAGAAAGAGGATCTAATCTCCATAGGAAC
>JAAZDU010000287.1 GCA_012512665.1 Bacillota bacterium
CCTGTAAAAATTTTGTTAGTCCATAAGCCCGAGCCGCCTCAAGCAAATTAAAGCATCCCATAATATTGGAAAAGACTACCTCCTGCGGGGCTTTGATACTATTGTCAACATGGGATTCTGCTGCAAAATGTACAACATAATCTATGCCCTGTCTGAAAAGGCTGTTTACCGTAGAGGCAGAACCAATGTCGCCGTGTATAAAATAATAATTTTTATAACCACTGATCTCTTTTAAATTATCCAAGTTGGCAGCATAGGTTAACTTATCTATATTAATAAAAATCAAATCTTGATAACGCGGGACACGCAGCCGTAAAAAATTGCTGCCGATAAAACCTGCTCCTCCGGTTACCAAAACCTTTCGTTCCATCTTGAAAGCCTCTCATCTTTAAAAATCAGATATTTTTTTTAAATCGTTTTAAATATTGTTCCAGAGCGTCCTGCCAGGGCCGCAGATCATTTTTGTTCATAAGAGTAAGGGTATAATTTTGCAGGGCAGACATGCCTGCTCGGGGCGCAGGCAACTTAAAAAAAGATGATGGAACTGGCTCTACCTGGGCACTTTCATACTTAATGCATGTTAGAATATGTTGGGCGAACTCATACCTGGAGCACAGACCCTGGTTTACAACATGGTAAGTCCCCCAGGGATATCCTTCTTCAATAATTTCTACTATTTTTGCTGCAAGGTCTTCTGTATAGGTAGGAGAACCAATTAGGTCAACAGCAGCTTTTAAAGGCTGACGGTCTTTGACCCTATTCAAGAATTTGCGAACAAATTTATGATCATGCTGGCCGCCAAAAAGCCAGGCACTCCGTATAATATAATGACGCTTTACAAATAGCTCAACGACTTTTTCCCCAGCATACTTAGTTTTTCCATATATATTTTGAGGAGAAGGGCTGTCTGTCTCTATATACGGAGAATTTTTAGAGCCATCGAAAATCATATCAGAACTTAAATAAACAAGAGCAATGTCTTCTGCTGAGCAGGAGTAGCAAATGTACCTGGTGCCAAGGTAATTAACCCTATAAGCTTCTTCAGGATGTAGCTCACATTCGTCTACATCTGTTTTAGCTGCTAAATGAATAACTATTTCCGGCTTTATTGAAGATAGCATACTTTGTACTTGCAGAATGTCCGTTACATCCAGTTGCGTGGAATCAAAAGCAAATAAATTAACCCATTTTTTTTTAGAAATATGATCTACAAGAGACTTGCCTAACATACCTCCTGCACCTGTCACAGCTACCTTCACTTACTCCTTCTCCTCCAATTACATATCATACATTAAATTCCTATATTCCATTTACCGGTAGACTACCGGCGGCAGGCATTTAACCCTTTTGCCCTCATCCCATCTTTGCCCACTTTAGGTACGCTATTTTGCGCTCATTATATTCTTTCTCACTTAAATTCAGGGGTACCTGCGATAAATCGTAAACCGACCTGGAACCCTTAAGCACTTGTTTTCTTCTAGAAATACCTCTGGCATTAATTGAGTACTTCTCATTACCTGGCACTGATAGCTCTCCTTCCTCTTTCATTCTATTTATTTCTATTTATTTTATGGCAAATAAGGTTAAAACGTTAAAGCCTTTACTCTATATTTAAAAAAATATATAAAAAAA
>JAAZDU010000288.1 GCA_012512665.1 Bacillota bacterium
ACAAAACTCTCTTTAGTTAAAAAGAAAGGAGGTGCCCAAGCAAATGCCTCCTTTAGGGTTAAATCATATTCTGGCTTTTTTCTTTGGCCTGCTGGTTCTTTATCTTGTGGCCAAGCTCCTCTATTTTCCTTTAAAAGTGATGCTCCGCCTCCTGGGAAATGCTGTGATAGGGGGGCTGCTTCTTTTAATATTTAATGCCGTCGGTGGCTTTTGGGGCCTGACTATAGGCATAAATGTTATCACTGCCCTGGTTGTGGGCATACTGGGTATCCCCGGTATTATCTTGTTAATTATTCTTAAAAGCATTACTTAAACTCCTGCTTAGCTTTAAGGCGCCGCGCTGCCGGCATGTAAAAAGTTCCCATGAACAAAAATGGGAGCTTTTTCTTTTGCGGATAGGATGGCGCGGAAAGGAAAAAATAAAGAAGGATTCTAAGAAAGGAAGAAATGACATTGGTACAAGTTGCAGAGGAAAAAACGCTTGCAGAAGAACCTGTTACAGGCGAAAGAAAGGCTTTCATGTATGGGAATGAAGTGGTAGTGTGGGCTGCCCTGGCTGCCGGGGCTGATTTTTTATACGGTTATCCCATTACACCACAAAATGAGATCATGCATTACTGGTCCAGGCTTGCTCCCCGCTATGGCCGCAAGTTTTTACAGACAGAAGACGAGCTGTCGGCGGGCTTTGCCGCTTTGGGCGGCATTATGGTGGGAGCGCGCAGTTTTTCCGCCACTTCTGGCCCGGGGACAGTCCTTTTCCAGGAGCCACTTTCTATGGCGGAGATGATGCGCCTGCCCCTGGTGCTGATAGTGCAGCAAAGGGGTGGGCCCTCAACAGCTACGGTCATATATTCGCAGCAAGAGGTATTTTTAACTGCCTTTGGGGGCAACGGTGAAGGTTTAAGAGTAGTGTATTCACCCGGGAGCCACCAGGAGATGTATTACTATACCATAAAAGCTTTTATCACAGCCTGGCAGTACCGTTTCCCCACCATTGTCCTGGGAGATGGCTACCAGGCCCAGATGAGGGAGCCTGTTACACTTTTCGCTCCCGAGGCAAGAGGCCTCAGCGTCCCCCCTGCTGAACCCTTTGTTGGCAAAAAAGGTGTGCCGGGGCTGGAACGTGAGCCCGAGCACTGGCGCAACGCTTATTCTGTAGAAGAAGAGCTGTTTGCAGCGCTGGAACCCATCATAAGTGATTATAGCCGTGCAGCGCCCGAGCTGGCAGAAAACGATAGCGACCTGGAGGAGGGAGCGGAGCTAATTGTTACCGGGCATGGCATCGTAGGGAGGGCAGTGAAGGCCGCTGTGCAAATTTTACAGTCGGAAGGACGGCGTGTTTCCTATTTCCGCCCCCTAACCCTGCGCCCCTTCCCCGCTGAAGCCCTGCTGCATGCCCTGAATGCCTGCCCCAGGCTTTTGGTGGTGGAGTCTGCCCAGGGACAGTTGGCCAAATTGATACGCATTGCTAGCGGCGGTGAAGTAGAAAAAATGGTAGAGACGCACACATACTTCCGC
>JAAZDU010000289.1 GCA_012512665.1 Bacillota bacterium
AAGACCGCCACACCGGGGAGTTCTTTTCCTTCTAAAAACTCTAGAGTAGCGCCGCCACCTGTGGAGAGATGGGTCATCTTAACAGCCAAACCCAATTTTTGTAAAGCAGCCAGGATATCTCCTCCGCCCACCATGGAAAGGGCAGAAGAGGAGGCAAGGGCTTCAGCCACCTGAGCTGTCCCCCGGTAAAAGGGCTCCAGCTCAAAAACACCCAGGGGCCCATTCCATATTACCATACCTGCCGCGGCGATGATATCTGAAAATAATTTTCCTGTTTTTGGACCAATATCCAGTGCCATCATCTCCGGCGGCATTTCCCCGGCTGCCACTACTTTGGAGTTAACTCCTGGAGCCATTTCTGCTGCCGCGACAAAATCCAGCGGCAGGTAAAATTGCACTTTATTATTCTCTGCTTCGCTCAAAATGGCTTTAGCCTCTTCTATCTTCTCTTTTTCCAGGAAGGATTTGCCCATTTGCTTTCCTTTGGCGGCCAAAAAGGTGTTGGCCATAGCGCCTCCAATAAGGATATAGTCTGCTTTTTTTATAAAAGTCCGCAGCACCCCTATTTTGTCGCTTACTTTTTTACCGCCCAGCAAAAGTACCAGCGGCCGGGGGGGATTGGTCAAAGCCTGCTCTAAATATTTAAGTTCTTTTTCCATCAGCAGCCCGGCAACTGCTGGGAGGTGCTCCCCCACCCCTGCCGTGGAAGCATGGGCGCGGTGGGCTGTGCCAAAAGCATCATTAACAAAAAGCTCGGCCAGGGAGGCAAAAAATCGAGAAAGGTCAGGATCATTTTTCTCTTCACCGGGGTGGAAGCGCACGTTTTCTAAAAGCATTATTTCCCCGGGCTGTAAAAAGTGGGCTCTCTTTCTCACTGTCTCCCCGGCTACTTCATTTAGTTTCATCACCTTTTTTCGCAGCAGTTCCTCCAAGCGGCGAGCTACCGGATCCAGGCGCAGCTTATCTACTATTTTGCCCTTAGGCCTTCCCAGATGAGAAGCTATAATTAGGGCAGACTTTCTTTCCAACAAGTAAGTAATAGTCGGCAGGGCAGCCTTTATTCTGGTATCATCCGCGATACGGCCTTCATCTGTCAAAGGAACATTGAAATCTACCCGTAAAAAAATTTTTTTACGCTCCACAGGGAATTTTTTAATAGTCAACTTTGACAATCTCTTACACTCCCTCTTAACTCAATGACCAGCATTACCCACATAAGCTGCCAGGTCCAGCACTCGCGATATGTAGCCCCATTCGTTATCGTACCAGGCCAGGACCTTGACCATCTTTTCCCCCAGGATCATGGTGGAAGGGGCATCGACGATGGCAGAGTGAGTATTTCCTTTAAAATCTACAGAAACCAGGGGTTTGCTTTCCACCGCTAAGATACCCTTTAATTCCTTCTCTGCATAGGAAGAGAAAGTTTCATTTAACATATCTACGGTAATGTTCTCTTTGACCCTCGCTACCAGGTCTACCAGGGAAACAGTTGGTGTAGGCACCCTGACAGCCAAACCGTTTATCTTGCCATCCAAATCAGGTATGACCAGCCCAACTGCCTTGGCAGCGCCTGTGGTTGTAGGAATCATCGATAGTGCTCCCGCTCGCGCCCGCCGCCAATCTTTATGAGAGCCGTCCAAGAGCCTCTGGTCATTGGTGTAGGCGTGAACAGTTGTCATAAAAGCTTCTTCCACACCAAAGCTTTCGTGCAAGACCTTGATTACTGGGGCAAGGCAATTGGTAGTACAGGAAGCATTGGAAATAACATCATGCTTAGCGGGGTTATATTGGCTGTGATTTACCCCCATCACCACAGTTAGATCGGCATCTTTGGCAGGCGCTGTGATAATTACTTTTTTTGCTCCCCCCTGCAGGTGCTCGGCAGCTTTCTGCCGGTTGTTAAAAGCTCCTGTAGATTCCAGCACCACATCTGCTCCTACAGATGACCAGTCCAATCGGGAGAGATCCCTCTCCGAGAGCAGGGGGATTTTCTTACCATCAATGCTGAGAAAACCATTCCCTCCTCGTATATCACCCTTAAGGGGGCCATAAGTGGAATCATACTGGAGAAGATGGGCCAGCATTTGAGGATCCCTGTTGCTGTTAATGGCTGCTATTTCAATCTCAGGATATGCCAGGGCAGCCCTCACGCAACCTTTACCAATCCTGCCAAAACCGTTAACCCCAATCCTCACAGACATCTACATCTGCCTCCCTTTAATATTTACATGAGTGCGCCTCTTTATCCCTCTCGCCGCCACAGAGGCGGATAATTTCCCGGGCTGCGCCCTCATCAGTAACCAGTAAGTCCCGGGGATGATTTCTTAAGATAGCTGCAATAGCTTCCGCCTTTCTTTTGCCTCCGGCGACCACAATAATATTTTTAAGGGTAGTGTTCAGGTTTTCCAGGTAAAGCCCCAAGCTGGGCACCTGTCCAACCACTTCTCCTTCGCAGTTAAAAAAAACACCAAATATTTCCCCAACCGCTCCTTTTTCCAGCAAATTCTTTATTTCCTCTCCTCCTGCTCCCCTGCGCAGCGCCATCTCCCGGGCGGTACCAATGCCGTGGACCAAAATTTGAGCAGAATTAATCACTTCCAGCACCTCTACGATCTTGGGGTCCTGCAGCAGCGCTTGCAGTGTTTCCTCCGCCAGGCTATCAGGCAGGTGTAGCAACCGGTAGGAACAATGGAGTTTCTCAGCAACGCGGGCTGCTATAGAATTGGCCTGGTAATGGATCTCTTCACCTAAGCCACCCCGGGCCGGCACCACCTTAAGCCCTTTATACTCAGAAATAAACGGCATCATCTCGGCTACCGCAGCACAGGTAGTGCCGCCAGAAAAAGCAATGACAACGTTGTCCCTTAAAGATTGACAGAGAGCCTGGGCACCGGCCCGACCAACTTCGTAGCGAACAGCCTGCTCTACTTCCATATCGCCGGAGACTACTATAACTTCTTTAACCTGCAACAAGCCTTTTAATTTTTCCTCCAGATCGGTAAGGCCCAACAATTTGTGCAAATAAGGCCTCATGTTAAGAACTATGTTCATCCCTTCCGGAGTAAGTTCCATACCACCCCGGCTTACTTTCACCAAGCCCTGCTTCTTTAAAAGATCCAGCTCTTTTCGTAAAACGCGCTCCGTTTCCGACAAGTATCGCGCCAGTAACCTTCTCCCCACAGGCTGGAAATAATACAGGTTTCTTAACACCCTATAACGTAGCGATAAAAAACTTTTCATCTCCGGAACCAGTATGTTCAGTTGCTCTAAGCGCATGTCTTTCAGCATAAATTTTACTCCTTAAACAGTTTGCAATTATATTATAATAAAAAAAGCAGGACAAAAAAAGTCCCGTCCTGGTCAAATAATGGCCCGCAAGGCAGCTAAACCCTGCCCTAGCTTGATCATAGCTCAATAAACGCAGCATTGCAATAAGTTAAACCCTGCGCCTCTTAAATGAAGCTGGGATTCCCAATTCTTCCCTATACTTGGCTACGGTTCTTCTAGAAATATTGATACCTTTTTGCTGAAGAAGTTGCGCAAGCTTTTGATCACTTAAGGGCTTGTCAGGCCTTTCCTTTGCAACTAGCTCTTTAAGATAGTGTTTGCCGCTCAGCGTGGAAAATTGCCCGCCGTTGCTGCTTTGGATACCGCTGGAAAAAAAGAATTTAAGAGGATAGGTGCCGCGGGGAGTTTGCACATATTTATTAGAGGTTGCCCTGCTCACTGTAGATTCGTGAACTCC
>JAAZDU010000290.1 GCA_012512665.1 Bacillota bacterium
AAGCTAAGGAGGGGAAAATTGCAGGGAGCACAAGTATATTCTGCCCCTTTTGCCCTTGCGCGGTGTCCTAGTTTTCCCCCACATGGTTTTACATCTGGATGTTGGCAGGGAGCGTTCCGTAGGGGCTTTAGATGAAGCAATGATTCAAGATAACAAGATTTTATTAGTTGCACAAAAAGAAGCCCGTATTGACGAGCCAGGGCAAGAAGACATTTACCAGATGGGCACTGTAGCGCGCATTAAGCAAATGTTAAAACTGCCCGGAGGGACAATAAGAGTGCTGGTAGAGGGTCTTTCCAGGGCCAAAATAATTCAGTATACGGCAGAGGATCCTTTCTTTAAGGTTGAAGTAGAAGAAGTGGTTGATGATGATACTAAAAATTCAGAAATAGAAGCCCTAATGCGCAGTGTTCTCTACCAGTTTGAACAGTACATAAAATTAAGCAAAAAAATACCTCCTGAAACCCTGGTTACCGTTTCTGGCGTGGAGGAGCCTGGGCGCATGGCCGACCTGGTTGCATCCCAGCTGGCTTTAAAAGTGCCGCAAAAGCAGGAAATCCTGGAAGCTATCTCTCCCAAAGACCGCCTGGAGAAGTTGGTGCAGCTTTTGGCCGGGGAGATTGAGATTTTAGAGTTAGAAAGGAAAATAAATATTAGGGTGCGCAAGCAGATGGAGCGCACCCAGAAAGAATACTATCTGCGTGAGCAGATGAAAGCTATTCAAAAGGAGCTGGGCGAAAAAGATGAGCACACGGCTGAAGCCGATGAGTACAGGGAGAAGATAGCTGAGGCGAATCTGCCGGAGGAAGTGGAGAAAAAGGCCTTAAAGGAAGCAGAACGTTTGGAGAAGATGCCACCGGCTGCCGCTGAAGGGGTTGTCATCAGGACATACTTGGACTGGCTGTTGGAGCTACCCTGGAATGTGCAGACAGAAGATCGCCTTGATCTGCCCGTGGCAGAAAGTATTCTCGATGAAGACCATTATGGCCTGACCAAAGTAAAAGAAAGGATCATAGAATTTCTAGCAGTACGGCAGCTGGCGCAAAAATTAAAAAGCCCCATCTTGTGTCTAATAGGCCCTCCCGGTGTGGGGAAAACTTCCCTTGCCAAGTCTGTGGCCAGGGCCATGCAGCGCAAATTTGTGCGTATTTCCCTGGGCGGTGTCAGGGACGAAGCCGAAATTCGCGGGCACAGGCGTACATATGTTGGCGCTTTACCCGGCCGTATTATTCAGGGCATGCGACAGGCCAAAAGCAAAAACCCGGTTTTTTTATTAGATGAAGTAGATAAAATGTCCACAGATTTTAGGGGGGATCCCTCCTCCGCCCTTTTAGAGGTGCTGGATCCTGAGCAAAACCATTCCTTTAGCGATCACTATATTGAAGTTCCCTTTGACCTCTCACATGTTATGTTTATTACCACTGCCAACACGCATTATAATATTCCGCAGCCTTTGCTGGACCGCATGGAAACAATATTTATACCCGGTTACACGGAAGAAGAGAAGCTGCAGATTGCCCTGCGCTTCCTTGTGCCCAAGCAGGTTAAAGAAAACGGGTTGAAAAAGGAAAACCTGAATATTACCGAAGGTTCCTTGCGCCATATTATTAGGGAGTATACTAAAGAAGCCGGTGTAAGAAACCTGGAGAGAGAAATAGCAGCAATTTGCCGCAAGACTGCCAGAGAAGTGGTAAAAAACCTGAAATATACGGCCAGGATTACCCGTCAAAACCTGCATAAGTATCTGGGCATCCCGCGTTTCCGCTACGGCCTGGCAGAGAAAAAAGATGAAGTTGGCGTGGCTACGGGCTTAGCCTGGACAGAGGCGGGCGGTGATCTGCTGGCTATTGAAGTGACCCTGATGAAAGGTAAGGGAAAACTCATGTTGACGGGAAAATTGGGAGACGTCATGCAGGAATCTGCTCAGGCAGCCCACAGCTATGTGCGCTCCAGGACGGATTACCTGGGTATAGAAGATGACTTTTACGAAAAACTTGATATTCATATCCATATCCCTGAAGGGGCTATCCCTAAAGACGGCCCTTCGGCGGGGATA
>JAAZDU010000291.1 GCA_012512665.1 Bacillota bacterium
AGCTACTTCCGCTTGAAATGGTGCCGAGACCCCGAATCGAACGGGGGACACGAGGATTTTCAGTCCTCTGCTCTACCGACTGAGCTATCTCGGCATAAAGTGGCGGAGCTGACGGGATTTGAACCCGCGATCTCCGGCGTGACAGGCCGGCATGTTAAACCCCTACACCACAGCTCCACGACTTGACTTTAGATAGTATACACAAAATACTCCTAAAAGTCAAGGATACTCCAGCGGGAAAAAAGGGCAGAAAATCTAAAAATTTAAGTAGAAGCATAGTAAATAATACTTTGGAGTTCAATACTTAAGTCTGCATTATGAATAAAGACATGCTCTGGAACATCCAGCTTTGTAGGAGCAAAATTTAGAAATACTTTTACACCACTTCTGATAGCATCATCAACAGCCGCCTGTGCATATTCTGCGGGAACTGCAATAATTGCAGCTTTTACATCATTATCTTTAGTTACCTTTTCCATCTCATCTACGTGATAAATGGGTACTCCTAAAATGTTACCGCCCACAACCTTGGGATCGTTATCGAATATGCCAACTATCTTAACATAAGGATTTTTCGTGATAGTATACCTGGACAATGCAATACCTAAATGACCTGCACCAATTACAATTACATTGGTTAGCTTATCCAGCCCTATAATACTTAAAATTTTATCCCGCAAAAAACTGGTATTATAACCTTTACCCCGGGTTCCAAAAGCACCAAAATAAGCAAGATCTTTTCTTATCTGCTCCGCTGTAAAACCAGTTTCCTCGCTTAGCTCGCTTGATGAGATAATATCGACATCTCTGCGAATCAAATTGTCCAAGATTCTCAGGTAGACTGGTAGCCTCTTAACTACAGATCTGGGGGCATCTTTAGTATTCACCACTTATTCCTCCTTTTAACAAGAAAACCTTTCTCTTCAAGATAATCAGCTACGCCTGAAATATCATCACGGCTAAAGCATATAGTATCACCATAATATCTAAAAAGCTGTTTATTATCAACAATCAGGGCCAGGCTTTCACCAGCTTGAAGCAATCGGTCGTCGTTGGTAGTTACAATTTCAATAAAAGGATAGTTTAGTTTTTTATAGCCCTCAAGAATTACTAAATCAAATTCTTCACACAAGCTGCTAAAAATTTCTGGCATCACTTCTTGCTCGACTTTTTTTCTAAAAAAAAATTGGTACGGGGAAGATAAAAAAACAGCTTCCGCACCCGCCCCCCAAAACTTATTAGTGTCTGTTCCTTCCGCATCATAGAGACCATACCCTTTTGGATCATGCTTAACTACAGCAACACGGTAGGAACGCGAAGAGAGCTCTCTCAACAAATTGCAAATAAAAGTGGTTTTTCCAGATTTGCTATAACCCCTAATTGATATTATCGGAGGCAAAATTATACTTCCTTCCACAGCATTTGCCTTATTATAGCATAAGTACCATTAAAATAATAGCCTATGCAGTAAAAGCAGCACACTGTTTAGCATAATAAAAACCTGTCCTTTTAAAAAGTATCTTTTGAAACAGCAAGCAAAAAAGGCGAGCTGATATCGCGATTTAGATAATAATATTTTGCAACCGTAAATTTTTTTTTGTCAAGAGTTGATAAAAACTTTTCCACGGCATTTTTTTCTTCAAGCCCTCCCTTATGCCCGCTGTAAACAACCAGCGTTATAATACCGCCTTTTAAAAGAAGCTCCAAACTGGAGTCTAAGGCCTGGATAGTTGTCGTCGGCAATGTAATTATTTTTTTATTGCTGCTAGGAAGATAACCCAAATTAAACATTACCGCTTTAACAGGTGCTTTTACATAACTTTTTATCTTCTCATGACCATCATGAATTAATTTTACTTTTTTAAGGAGGTTGTGGTAC
>JAAZDU010000292.1 GCA_012512665.1 Bacillota bacterium
ACTAATAATAGGCGAGCTGGAGTTATTGATAGATTTATAAATTTTAATGTTCCGATAGTGTTGCTTTAGGACTTGCTTTAGGTTTTCCGCCTGTGAAGGTAGTTGGTTTCAAGGATCCATCTTTTGCCTCAGCATTTTTAGAATATTTAGGTGCTGATAAGGAGGTCAATTCTAATGGAGGTGGTTTGAATGAGTAAGGTACGGGTTTATGAACTGGCTAAGGAGCTGGGTATAGCCAGTAAAAAACTAATAGAAGTATTAAAGGAACTTAATGTAGATGTTAAAAACCATATGAGCACTATAGATGAAGATGTGGCGCGCCGCATTGTTGATACCCTGACTAAAGGAGGAAAAAAATCTGTAGATATTAAAAAAGATGAAAAAGAAAGCGCCATAACAGAAAAAAGAAGAACTGCAACCAAAGCCCGGGCAATTAAAGATGAAGTAAAGTCAACAATAAGCAAGGGAAAAGATAAAAAACAGGAAGAAAGGATTGGAAGAAAACAGAGGAAATATAAAAGGATTGCTGCCGAGGAAGAAAAAAAGAAAAAAAGAGAATCAATAAAACAACTTATGCTGGATGGTAAAGTTACGGTTGCCCAGCTAGCCAATAAAATGGACTTAAGGCCCACCGAAGTCATAAAAAAGCTGCTGGAATTGGGGGTCATGGCAACTATAAATCAATATTTGGATGAAGATACAATTATATTAATCGCGGAAGAATATGGTTTCCAGGTAGAGATGCAAAAGGATCCTATCGAAGAAGAACTCCAACAGCATATTGATAGTAACGAAGGTGAAGATAATTTACAACCGAGGTGCCCTGTAGTAACCATACTGGGACATGTTGACCACGGTAAAACATCCCTTTTAGATGCAATTAGAGAGACCAATGTTATTGCATCTGAGGCTGGAGGCATTACGCAGCATATCGGAGCCTATTCTGTAGAAATAAATAAAAAAAGAATTGTCTTTCTCGACACCCCTGGCCATGAGGCTTTTACTGCTATGAGAGCCAGAGGGGCCCAAGTAACTGATATTGCCGTTCTTGTGGTGGCTGCTGATGATGGTGTGATGCCCCAAACAGTAGAAGCTGTTAATCATGCTAAAGCAGCAGGCGTTCCTCTCATTGTAGCCTTAAATAAGATGGATAAACGGGATGCTAATCCTGAACAAGTGAAAAAACAGTTGTCGGATTTGGGGCTTATTCCTGAAGAATGGGGCGGGGATACCATTTATGTTCCTGTTAGTGCCCTTAAAAAAGAAGGCTTGGATCAATTATTGGAGATGATCCTACTGGTAGCTGAAATGGCAGAGCTGAAGGCTAATTACAACAGACCTGGCCGCGGTGTTGTAGTGGAGGCCAAACTTGATAAAGGCAGAGGGCCTGTTGCCACGGTTTTGGTGCAGGACGGCAGGGTGGAGGTGGGAGATTCAATTATTTGTGGCTCTTATCATGGCAAGGTAAGAGCTATGTTGGACGATAAAGGTAAGAGACAGAAGGTTGCCTTGCCGTCCACCCCGGTGGAAATATTAGGCTTAAATGATGTTCCTCAGGCTGGAGACGAGTTTTTTGTTGCCAAAGATGATAAACTGGCCAGGCAGATTGCAGCCAAACGGAGTGAAAAAGAGCGAGAAGCCAGTCTACGTAAAATGCAAAAAGTATCCCTGGATGACTTTTATAAGAAAATGCAAGAAGGAGAAGTTAAGGAGCTCAACCTTATTGTAAAAGCCGATACCCAGGGTTCTGTAGAGGCACTGGTGGAGTCTCTTTTAAAGCTGGAGGAAAATGGAGTAAAGGTTATAATTGTTCATAGCGGTGTTGGAGCTGTAAGCGAATCAGATGTCATGCTGGCAGTAGCCTCTCATGCTATTATCATTGGTTTTAATGTCAGACCTGATAGTAAGGCGCGCAAGCTGGCTGAAAAAGAAGGGGTCGATATCCGGCTTTATAGAGTTATTTATGAGATTATTGAAGATGTAAAGGCTGCCATTAAGGGACTACTTGTTCCCGAAATTAAAGAGGTTATATTGGGCCAGGCTGAGGTACGGCAGCTTTTTAAAGTTTCCAAAGTAGGCACTGTGGCGGGTTCTTATGTCAAAGAGGGTAGGATAACTCGCAATGCAAATGTTAGAGTGATAAGGGATAACGTTGTTCTTCACGAAGGGAAAATAAATACCCTAAGAAGGTTTAAAGATGATGTTAGAGAAGTCAGCAGTGGTTTTGAGTGCGGTATTCTTTTGGAAAACTTTAATGATCTTAAAGAAGGGGATATTATCGAAGCCTTCTCTTTTGAAGAGGTTCCACTTAACTCATAATTTTTTACTGATTTGCCGGTGGGGGGTGTAAAAATGAGTAAAAGGGTTTTTCGGGTTGCCGAAGAAATAAAGAAAGAAATGAGCAAAATTATAAGGGAGTTGAAAGACCCCCGCCTTGTTAGCATGACCAGTGGCACACACGTTGAAGTGACAAGAGACTTAAGATATGCAAATATATTTATAAGCATTTACGGAACAGCGGGAGAGCAGCAAACGGGGCTACAAATATTAGAGAAAGCAAAAGGCTTTATCAGGACAGAAATAGGTAAAGCAATTAGGTTAAGGCATACACCGGAAATTACTTTTCATCTTGATCGCTCTCTGGAATACAGCGACCATATTGGAAAAGTAATGTCGAAACTCAAGAAAGGAGCAGAAGAGAAAAAAGATTGAAGAATAAAATAGATTTTAGCCCTGTCATAAGTGCCCTGGAACAAAAAGAACACTTTATCATAGCTTCACACGTTCTTCCCGATGGTGATAGTCTTGGATCGACATTATCTCTTGGCTTAGCCTTGAAAAAACTAGGGAAAAAGGTGGAGATGCTCTGCCCTGATGCAGTGCCCCTGAAGTACAGATTTTTACCGGGAAGCGAGTATTTAAAAAGAGAGATTCCAAGTTCTATTCATGAGGACACGATAGTATTTATTCTCGATTGTAGTGATGAGGAACGTCTCGGCGACCTTTTTACTAATCTTAGTTCTTTGCCCATAATAAATATTGATCATCATAGTAGCAACACTTATTTTGGCCAGGTGAATATTGTTAAAGAAGATGCTGCCGCAACGGGACAAATTATTTTTTATCTATTGGAGCAATTGGATCTTTTAGATCCCGAAATAGCTTTAAATTTGTACGTGGCCATAGTTACAGATACTGGATCATTTAAATTTGCTAATACTACAGCTGAAGCCCATTTTATTTGTGCAAAGTTACTAAGTTTTAATTTGGAACCTGATGTTGTTAGTCAAAAAGTATTTGATGAAAAACCAATATCTACCATGCTGTTGCTTAAAGAAGCTTTGGGCTCGCTTTGCCTGGAAAAACACGGTGTTAAAATTGCCTGGATGAAAGTAGATGATCAAATACTGGCGAAGTGCGGGGCTTCAAGGGAAGAATTGGATGGCATTGTTAATTATGCCAGGAATATAACAGGTGTTGAAGTTGGCATGCTCTTTTATTTGAAAAATGAAGGTGAAATCAAGGTAGCGCTGCGTTCTAAAAGCAAAATTAATGTGGCTAAAATTGCAGAAAAGTTTGGCGGAGGAGGACACCGTCAGGCAGCGGGGTGCCGCTTTAATAACCTAGATTTTGAAACAGCCAAAAGGAAAATAATTAATGTAATTGGAGAGTATTGTAAAATTGGGCAGGCTTAGCGGTGTTTTTAATATTTTAAAGCCTCCGGGTATGAGCTCTCATGATGTTGTTAAATTTATTAGAGAAAACTTAAAAGATACTAAAGTTGGGCATGGAGGGACATTGGACCCCGGAGCTGCAGGAGTTTTGCCAGTTCTTGTGGGCCGGGCAACAAAACTTTCAGCCTTTCTATTAGATTATGACAAATTATATCGTGGCGAAGTATTTTTGGGAAAAACTACTACGACTGATGATTCTGCTGGAGAACTATTGACTGAACTTCCAGTTCCTGCTATTAATGAACAGTCTTTAAAAAGAATACTAAAAGGCTTTGTTGGTAAGCTAGAGCAAATTCCCCCTCTTTTTTCTGCCTTAAAATATAAGGGAAAGAAATACTTGGATTATGCCAGGAAGGGTGAAAACATTGCTCCCAAACCCCGTACGGTGCAGATTTACAAATGCGAGCTTGTAAAATTCACCCCTCCAAATCGAGTTATGCTGGATATCCATTGTTCAAAGGGAACATATATAAGGTCGCTTGCCCGCGACCTGGGGGAGAAGATTGGTTGTGGAGGCCATTTATCTTTTTTAGTAAGATTAAGCACGGGGCCTTTTAAAATTGAAAACTCCATTACGCTAGAAGAATTTATGGAAGCAGCTGAAAAAGGACTGCTCTCTACAGTGATAAACACCCCTGATTCATGCCTTCCTCATTTCAAAAATATTACGCTGGGAGGAAGAGAATTACAGAGGTTTTTAAATGGCGTCAAGTATAAATTAAACCCTTCTTTCTTAGAGACAGGCTTCTGTTCTCCTGGGGAGTATTTCAAGGTTTATAATAAATGCGGAGCTTGTGTTGCTTTAGGTCAGCTTGTTCAGGGTACAAATGCTCTTTATTTGCAACCTGTTATTATTTTGTCTGAAAAAATCTAGGCGGGAGAGTTGTTATGGAGATTGTTCAGTGGGAGGATATACCAAACACAGCCTTGCGATTTGGCGGCTCCGTCCTGGCACTGGGCAATTTTGATGGTGTTCACCTAGGACATCAAAAGATTATTAAGCGTACTATAGAACTGGCCCATCGCAATAACAATCCAGCTTGTTTGCTGTTGTTTAAGACCCACCCCTTGAAGCTTTTAAATCCAGATGCAAAACTTAATTTAATAACCAGCCTTTCTGATAAAATATGTTATTTAAATGAACTTGGCATAGATTATTTAATTATTAAGGATTTTAATAAAGAATTTGCTCAAACACCTCCAAGTGAGTTTGTTTATAAATACTTGGTTAATGCATTGAAGGTGGGAGGAGTAGTTATAGGCTTCGATTACTCGTACGGACAAGGTGGAGCGGGGAGGGCTGCTGATTTAGCAAAAGA
>JAAZDU010000293.1 GCA_012512665.1 Bacillota bacterium
ATGGTGACTGACGGCATGATGGAGTTAAGCCCTGAAACCGGAGAAAACTGGCTTCTTGGGGCCTTGAGGGAGGTGAAGCACCACCATCCCCAGATCGTGGCGGACAGGCTGATCGAAGAGGCCTGCTACCGCTGGCCCAAGGGCATTAAAGACGATTTAACAGTCCTGGTGTGCAGGGTGCAGAGCCTTTTTGAAAAGAAAAAGGAAAAAGAGCCGGGACAGAGCTTTAGTAAAAAAGAAAAAACCACGATAGCAGCCAGCTTTTAGCCAAAGAAGTAATATTTTTTTTCCAAAAGAAGGATTTTTATCAGCTGCAGGAGAAGAATAGTACTGAAAGGTATGGATTGTAAAGGCAATCAAGAGATTGCTTTTTCTATTTTCCAGGGGTATGATAAAAGGCGAGGTTGCGGAAGTGTACAGGGAATTTAAAAGTTTGGTAGAGAAGAAAAAGCTTTTCCGGGAAGGAGAAAAGCTTGTCCTGGGAGTTTCGGGAGGGGCAGATTCCCTGGCCCTGCTGGAGCTCATGTGGCGCTTGAGCCAAGACCTTTCTCTAGACCTTTACGTTGCACATTTGAACCACGGCATAAGGGGCCCGGAGGCCTGCCGGGATGCAAATTTTGTGCAAGAGGTGGCGGAGAAAAAAGGGCTGCCTTTTTTCCTGCAGGAAGTATCGGTGCCTGCCTACAGTGAAAAAGAAGGCCTTTCTGTTGAGGATGCGGCCCGCAAGCTTCGCTACTCCTTTTTAGAGGAGAAAGCCTGGCAGCTGGGAGCGACAAAGGTGGCCGTCGGCCACCACCGGGACGACCAGGTGGAAACTATTTTGCTGAACCTGCTGCGGGGAGCGGGGCTTGACGGGCTGAGCGGCATGGAGGAGATAAGGCCTCTGGGCCAGAGGGGCCTCTTGCTGGTGCGGCCCCTGTTAAGCTTTAGCCGGCAGCAGATAGAAGATTTCTGCCGCAGGGAAAGGATTTCTTACGTTACCGACTCTACCAACCTGGACCCCAGTTATGCCCGCAATAAAGTCCGGCTGAAGCTCCTGCCCTGGCTGGAAAAAGAGTTTAACCCCAAAATTAGGGAAAACCTGGCGGGGATGGGCGATCTTTTGCGGCAGGAAAGAGAAGTTTTGGAGGAGATGGCAGGAAAAGTTTATCAAGAATCCCTTTTTGAGGGAAAGCCTGATCTTCTTTCTTTCCATATTGACCGCCTTTTTCAGCGTGGCGAGCTGTTAGCTTTCAGGGCTTTGCGCCAAGGTTTGCGCTTTTTGCGGGGGGGAGTACCCCGCAATATGGGGCAGCTGCACTTCCAATCCATCAGCCGGCTCTGCCAATCCCCTTTTCCCCACGGGGAGCTGCACCTCCCCGGAGGGTTGCTGGCCAGGCGCAGCTACAAGCTGCTTTTGCTGACAGGGGCTGCCGGCAGAGCCCCCCGCAAAGGGCCGGAAGGGGAAGAAAAAGAGCTGGAACTTGAGCAGGAACTAAAGGTACCGGGCGATAATTATCTTCCCTTTGCTTCCGGCAAGGGCAGGAAGGTGTGGCTGAAAACTGAGCTGGTGGATATCTTTTCAGTGCCGCCTCCTCCCCACCAGAGAAGGGAGGTTTTCCTGGATTGGGATAAACTAAAGGAGAAGCCGTTGAAGGCCCGCTTTCGCCGGCGGGGCGACCGCTTTTATCCGCTAAACTCTCCCGGCAGCACAAAGTTAAAGGATTTTCTTATCAACCGCAAAGTGCCCCTGGCTGAGAGGGACCGCCTTGTCCTGGTGCTGGCGGGTGAGGAGATTATTTGGGCGGCAGGGCTAGAAATTGCGCATCCGTATCGCCTTACTTCTGGAACGCGCCGGGCACTGCGCCTGCTATATCATATAAGCGAGGAGTAAAATATGAAAAAAGGATTAAAAGTTTTACTGAGCAAGGAACAAATTGAAGAACGGGTAAAGGAACTGGCTGCAGCTATTTCCAGGGATTATCAAGGGAAAAAGGTCCTCCTGATAGGGGTGCTAAAAGGGGCTGTCATATTTTTATCTGATCTATGCCGCCAGCTGGAGATAGAATCCCAGATCGATTTTATGGCCGTCTCCAGCTATGGCTCATCCACCGCTTCCTCGGGCGTTGTCCGTATTTTAAAGGATTTGGATGAAGAGATAGAGGGGCGGGACGTGCTGTTGGTAGAAGATATCGTGGATACGGGGCTCACCCTTAAATACCTGAAAGAAAACCTGCAGGCGCGGAGGCCCAGATCCCTTAAAATAGCAACCTTGCTGGACAAACCGGAGCGGCGCAAGGTGGATATTGAGCCTGATTACTGCGGCTTTCGCATTCCCAACGAATTTGTAGTGGGTTACGGCCTGGATTATAACGAAGAGTACCGCTATCTGGCCGATATTTGTATTTTGCTTGAGTTCGCCCAGTAAGTGTGCTAGAATTACGGTAAAGCAATTATTATTTTAATTTTTAGGAGGATTTCTATTTGAATACGCGTTTTTTGCACCAGGCCACTTTTTATCTGCTAATTTTTATGATTGCAGTGGCTCTTATTAGTACCTTTGGTAAGACAAACGATCTTGTAAGGGATGTTAAATATTATCCCGATTTTATTGAGCTAATTGAAAATGAAGATCTCCAGGAGGTTACTATTGTTGGCAGGACGGTGGAGGGCGAGCTGACAGAAAACAGAGGCAAGGTTAGGACATATAAGCCCGATGATGATGACTTAACCGACAGGCTTATAGCTAACGAGATACCCTTTGAAGCGCAGCCCGAGCCTGAGCCGCCCTGGTGGTCCACTTTGTTGACCTACCTTATTCCTTTTATCCTTATTATTGGTGTATTCTTCTTTTTTATGCAGCAAACCCAGGGC
>JAAZDU010000294.1 GCA_012512665.1 Bacillota bacterium
CGGTTGGTCGCACGGTGATGGAACATACATAGCGGAACTTTATCTAAATGAAGGTTTATATTTTTCCAATGAATTGCAGTGGAAAGGAAAGAAGAATTAACAGGATTAAGGCGAGTTACAGGGAGGGGTTAAATTGAAAACGCGAACTGATATTCTTGGGGATGAGAAAGGGCAATCCATAATAATGGTGGCAGTTATGCTGGTTGTTATTTTAGCATTAACTGCCCTGGTAGTAGATGTGGGCTACTTATATTTACACAGGCGGAACCTGCAGAACACTGCCGACGCGGCTGCCCTGGCAGCAGCCTGGGAGCTGCCCGACGAAAACGAAATTCAAACCGTAGCTGAAACATATGCAGGGTTTCACAACGTCTCCAGCGGGATTGCTGCTACAAAATTAAACGATATGGACGTTAAAGTAGAAGTAGCCAGCGAGTACCCCCGCTTGTTCGGCAGAATTTTTGGCACAGACAATTACTTCATTAGAGCTGAAGCTACTGCCAGGAAAAGGGCAGGGTGGAAGCTTGGAGCAGGCGGGGTGCAGCCCTTCAGCCCCTTACCTGCCAATTATACTGATAGTGACGACGAGCTATGTGGCGATTTATTCGTAAACCCGCTTTTGCATGACCCCGGTGTATACCCGTATCCTTATACCTTGAAGGATGACGTGAATAATGACGTTGCCGATAAAAGTCCTGATGAAATCTTTGCTTATCTGCAGGGCAGGACGCTGGATGGATTTGGACAGGGAATCACATGGCTATGAAGACGGTAAAGTTTTTCATTATCATGGTTATGGAGACGATTTTTATGATATTTACGGTACTTTTGCAGTTGAAAATAAAGAAATAAGGCGCCTGGAAGAGTTTAAGGCTTTTGTGAAAGTTCGCACCGGCAGTACCCCTGGTGCTTACATCGGAGTGATTGCAGGGTCAAAAGGTACAGACCCCGAGGCAAAATCAGTCCATGGTTTTATAGATTTAACAGGCGGTAAGGGCAGCGCAGGAGCCAGCCTTATAGCCGGGTGGATTTATGGTTTAGAAGACCCCGGGGAAGGAGGCAGTATCAAGCCTGGGATATGTAGTGGGCAAGCATATTCCCACAGGGATTATTCCCAAGTGTATGGAAAGATAAAAAGTTACGGGGAGAGCGTTCCTATCAGCATTTTTGAAGAGATGGAACGGGATAAGGCTTTCAGGAGGTTGTAAGATGTTATATTATCTTATATTAGCGGGGGCTTTTCTTACAGCTTTTTTAGTAGTTATTCTTTTTTATGAGTATGCTTTTGCTTCTCGTTTACAGATATTGAAAAGGCTGAGGGTTTTTACGGTTCCTCCTGAAGAAATTGCAGAAGAGGATTTTCCCAGCCAGAAGAGCTTTATGAAAAATTTCTTACAATTTTTGGGGGTGCTGGGCCGTATGCTGCCCCGGCGCCTCAGCCTGCAGATAACACAGCAAAAGCTTATCCAGGCCCAAATCCTGATGAGGGTGGAAGAGTTCACAGGTTTAACCCTGGTCTGCGGGGTGGCGTTTTTTTGCTCTTTTGCTTACTGGGGAGCAATATTTGGGTGGCCCTGCTGGGAGGTGTTGCAGGGTTTCGGCTGCCCCATATGGTAGTGGACATTAAAAAGTCCAAAAGGAAGGAAGCCCTTACCAACCAGCTGCCGGAAGCCCTGGGTATTATTGCCAGCGGACTGCGGGCCGGTTTTAGCTTCCCTCAGGCCTTGGCCGTGGTGAGCAGGGAGATGGACCCGCCTATCAGCGAGGAATTTTTCCGGGTGATCCGGGAAAACCGGCTGGGCAAGCCCATGGAACTGGTGCTGCACGATCTTACCAGGCGCACCGATAGCGACGACATCAACCTGCTCGTGACAGCCCTGCTTATCCAGAGGCAGGTGGGAGGCAACCTGGCAGAGATCCTGGACAACATCTCCCATACTATTCGGGAGAGGGTGCGGATCAAAGGGGAGATAAAGACTTTGACGACGGAAGGAAGGATATCGGCCGTGATTATTGTCCTGCTTCCCTTTGCTTTGGCCTCCTTTCTGCTGGTTTCCAATCGGGAGTACCTGTTTGTCCTTTTCCAGGATCCCCTGGGATGGCTCATGGTGGGTATGGCCTTGCTGATGCAGGTGGTGGGGATCTTTGTCATTCGTAAGATTATTGACATCGAAGTATAATTTTGTAAAGGTGGGGATGAGCCTTGCCCTGGTACTTAAATATCCTGGTTTTTTGCTTTGTTTTCCTGGTGGTCTTAATTTTATACGAGTTTTTTGTCTCTCCCAGAAAGAAAATAGAGGAGAGGTTGGAAGAGATCAAAAAAATTAACGGTGTTGATTATGAGGAAGAAGATGAGCTGGAGGAGCCTTTTTACCAGAGGGTTTTTCTTCCCTTTTACCGCAATATAGGCCAGGCTTTGAGCAGGCTGACACCCCAGGGTATAAAGCTCAGCCTGGAAAGAAAAATTGTTTATGCCGGCAGCCCCTGGAACATTAATTTTAACAGCCTTATCGCCTTGCAGTGCCTGCTGGCTGCTGTGCTGGCGCTTTGCGCTTTTGCTTTTTCCTGGATGTTACAGATGGAAAAAGGAATGGCTGTGCTCTTGGTCATCCTGGGTGCTTTTGTCGGAGGAGCTATTCCCGTCAGCTTAATTAATGCCAGGGCGGCTAAACGTCAAAAAGACATTCAAAAAGCCCTGCCCGATGTTCTTGACCTGTTGCTGGTAAGCGTGGAGGCGGGTTTGGGTTTTGATATGGCCTTAAAGCGCGTAACGGAGCAGGCGACAGGAGAACTGAGCAAAGAGATCACCCGCGCCTTGGAAGAGATCCGCATGGGTAAAAGTCGGGAAGAGGCCCTGAGGGGTATTGTGCGGCGCACCGGTGTAGAGGATTTAAGCACTTTTATTACCTCTATTATCCAGGCGGAACAGTTGGGGACAAATATTGCCAGTACCCTGCGCGTCCAGGCGGCTACCATGCGCCAGAAGAGGAGGCAGAGAATTGAGCAGCAGGCCATGAAAGCCCCGGTTAAGATGCTGTTCCCCTTGGTCTTTTTTATTTTCCCTGCTATTTTTGTCGTCCTCTTGGGGCCGGCCGTGATCCAGATTATGCGGGTGTTCAGGGATACTTTGTAAGCGCGGCGGTAGATGTCAGGTAGGAGGTATTTTATGAGATCCAGGAGGAGACGAAGTCTATTACTGGTAACATTTTTGTTTCTCGCTATTGTTTTAGTTTATTTTTTTAGCCCCAGTGTTCAGGCAGCCGTTACAACGGAAAATCTATCGGTAGTAATGGTTATTGATGTTTCGGGCAGCATGAGCAGTACCGATCCGCAGAGGCTGAGGGAGTCAGCGGCCTGTATTTTTATAGATCTCCTTGCACCGGAAGATAGGCTGGGGGGTTATAGTATTTGACGATAAGGCGGAGGTGGCGCTGCCTATGCAGCCGGTGGGCAGCGCTGCCCACCGGGAAAACATAAAGGATATGCTGTCTGCCCGGCTAACACCCCGCGGTTACAGCAACTTTCTTCTGGCCCTTAACACGGCTTACGACCAGCTGCAGGCCGGAGCGGCTGAGGGCAGCCGCCCGGTGGTGCTGTTTTTGACCGATGGCGAGCCGGATATGCCCGATTTTGCTGCTGATCAAACCCTGGTAAGCTCTTACCTGTCTTCACTTTGGGAGACAGTAGGCAGGTTTGCCCTGCAGGGTTATCCTGTCTATTCCGTGGCTTTCAGTGACGAGATTGACCCCGATATCATAAGAAAAATTTCCCAGGATACGGCGGGCGATCACTACATTTTGGAAGACGCGGCCGATCTAGCAGTAAGTTTTTTTGACCTTTTAGGTACTTTAAAGAACCGCCGGGGTTTCCTGCTGGATTCTGCTTTATTGGGGACAGAAGCCCTGGTTTTTGATTTCCAGGTAGGCGAATATACGCGTCAGGTTAACCTGGTAGGGGTTAACCTGGCAGGGCGTCCGATGAACCTGGAGATTATCCCGCCCTCGGAGGAGGCTGCTGCCGGGGTGGAAATTAATCTCCTGGAGGAAGATAATTACAGCCTGGCGGTGCTGTCTTTCCCGGAGGGGGGAGAGCCGGAGGTCTGGCGGGCCGCCATTTCCGGCAGCGGCCAGGCCAGCATTATGGGAGATATGGACTTGTTTATTAAGGCCTGGCTGGAGGAGCCGGGGGCGTTCTCCCAGCATCCTCTTGGCGAGCCCCTGAATTTTAAAGCGAGTATAACCGGTGGCGATTACCTGGAGGCCCTGTCTTTAAACATGGAGGTGGAAATTAAAGGGCCGGACGGGGTGGTATCTCACCTGGTGGCTCTTGCGAAAGAAGAAGGCTTTTTTACAGGTACTTACGAAGAAGTGAACCAGGAGGGTGCCTATGAGATCCTGGTCCACGTCAAGTTAGAAGATGAAATCATCAGTACCACTTCGTCCAGGGTTTATGTAAAAGCGCTACCTTCACTGGTTACAGATTTTCGGGTGGACGAGGGGTTCCGCCTGGGCGAAGAGGTTGTTGTGACGGCTTGGCTTGATATGGCCGGGCGCCGCCTGAGCGAGGGAGATGACCTTCAGGTTGAGAGATTTCAGCTGGTGCTGGCTGATGAGCAGGGTGCACGAAAGCTTGTCCCCCTCTACGACAGCGGGGATGAGCAGCACGGGAATATAAGGGCTGGCGACGGCATCTGGTCAAACTGCTTTTCCTTCGAAAATGAGGGTTTAATTAAACCCAGCCTGATGGTTCAGGGTTCTTACAGGGGGACGGAGTTTTTTTTGGAAAAGCCCCTTGGTGAGTTTGCCGTCCACGAATCAGGGAGTGTTCTGGTAACGCTGACCGGTTCCGAGAAGGATTTGTGGGCAAAAAAGGGAGGAAAACTAGTTTTTCCCTTGAAATTTCAAAATAAGTCTCTGTTTACTGAGACTATTCTGCTGGAGTGCCCGGAGGAGTTGGGCCAACTTAGCCCTTTTCAAATTTTCTTGGAGCCGGGAGAGACAAAGAGCGCCCGACTGGAATTGTCGCTGTCTGAAGGGCTGGTAGAGGCCGTGTACCCCCTGCGCCTTTTTTTGACGGCAGCTAATGATCTAACAAAAGTAGAGCCTGCCGAGCTCGAGCTAGGGCTGGAGGTTGTTGGTGCCAGAGAGGCGCTGCTGAAGAAGCTTGCCAGTAGTTTTAGCTTTTTGCTTCCTGCGGGGAAAATTGTCCTGGTGCTGCTTGCAGTCTTTTGGCTGGGGGGATACCTATTATATTTTCTGCTGGTGCGTCCCAGAATGATGCTGAGAGGTTTTTTAACCTATAGTAAAATAGGAGAAGAGAATCCCAAGGAGGCGGCGCAGACGCTTAGCCTGAGCAAGTTAAAAAAGAGCAGTGCCGTTATTTCATTTAACCGGCAGAACAAAGATGCGGATTTTTATCTTGAGGAAAGCGGCTATAATTACGATATTATCATCTCCAACTACCTGGAGAGCACTTCCCTTTCCTTTATCCTGGGTTGGAAAGCTCTGCAGAGGAAAGGTGTAGTTCAAAAAGTTATCGTGAGATGCACACCCCCC
>JAAZDU010000295.1 GCA_012512665.1 Bacillota bacterium
CCGGCAAACAGTCCCCCTAAAGATATGCAGAAAACAAGCAATACTTCCCATAAACCGCTTTTAAGCGTCTTTATTCTCTCCTGCCAGCTCGATTTTGACCCTGCCGGCCCAAGGGAAGGATTAAAGGCCGACATAATATATATTACTCCCATATAAAGCAACATCAGTAAAAGCCCGGGGATGATGCCGGCGATAAAAAGCTTTCCTATAGACTGCTCAGTGGAGATACCGTAAACAATAAAAATAACGCTGGGAGGAATGAGAACACCTAAAGCCCCACCTGCTGCTATGCTGGCTGTAGAAAGGGAATCGTCGTAACCGTATTTTTTCATTTCTGGCAGGGCAATGGCTCCCATGGTAGCCGCCGTGGCAGTGTTAGAGCCGCAGATGGCCCCGAAGACGGCACAGGCAAGCTGGGTGGCAATGGCCAGCCCCCCGGCTCGGTGCCCTACCATTGTATAGGCAAAGCGGTAGAGGCGGGAGCCGATGCCTGCATAATAAGCGAGAAAACCCATCCAGACAAACATGGGTATAACGCTTAGAGAGTGTGAAGAAAAAGTAGAGAAAATCTCCGTAACGACCATGGTAAAAGCCGCTGAGGGACTGGTTAGCAAACTTAATCCCAGGAAACCTACCAGAGCCATGGCAAGGGCAATGGGCATCTTCAGCATAATCAGAAAAAGAAAAAGTAGGATACCTGCTATTCCCAGCATGGTTGGACTCATTTACCTATCACCCTTTGCCAGGATTTTATCAGTTGCCATAAAATGACAAGGCAAAATACAGCTAATCCTATGGCCACCAGATAAACAAAAGGATAAAAGGGTATCTCCGTTGTGAGAGATACCTCTCCGTTTAACCAGAGCCTTTTAGCATAAAGAAATAAGTGGTAAGATGTTAAAGATAAGAAAACTAAAGCAATGGCATTAGTAAAGATGCTAACGGCGGCCTGTGTTTTAGGTTTAAATTTATCTACCAGCAGGCCGATACTAATATGCCCGCTTTGCAGGGCGCACTGGGCCAAGGAGAGGCCAATGACCGCGCCTGTAAAAAAGCCAACATATTCGTAAGTACCCAGAATGGAGCGATTCAGAAAAGTCCTCAAGAGGATATTTAAAGTTACCAGCACCATGATAAGAACAATTCCTAAGCCCGCAACAGCGTTTAAAAGCCTGCTCGCCCCGTTAATTATTTTTTCCACTTGCCGCACTCTCCCTGTCTAGTATTCCTTGTTATATTTATCTGCCAGTTGTTTGACTAAATCCAGGGCCTCTTCGCCTGGAAGGCCTGCTTCTTCCATTTTATTTTTAAAAGTTTCCTGCAGAGGTTCCACTTTATCAATCCAGCGCTTAGCTTCATCCGCAGATAGCTCTATTATTTCCAGGCCTTCTTCTTCCACTGCCCACTTAAGAGCTGCTTCATTTTGTTTATCCCATAGCCCTAGCGCTACTTCTTCCAGGTAGTGTTCATTTACTTCTAAAATGGTTTTTTGGATGTCAGGCGGCAGGGCATTCCACTGGTCGAGGTTCATAGTTATAAAGAAAAGAGTGTTGTACAGAAATGGGGTAAGAGTTAGGTAATCGGTTACTTCGGCATGCCTCCATCCCTGTAAAACTTCAACCGGAGAAAGGTTGCCCTGAACGACCCCTTTGGAAAGGGCTTCATACGCTTCTGATTGAGCCATAGCTACAGGGCTTGCTCCCAGTGCCTGTAAGGTTTGAGCGCTTAAACCCGTAGCCCTGATCTCCAGCCCCTGCAAGTCTTCAAGTTTTCTTACAGGCACTTTGGTAAAAAGGTCGCCCGGACCGGTAGCAAAAACCATCATTAGTTTAGTGTCCTGCAGCTCTTCGGGTTCTAAAGCCTTAATTCCCTCCCAGGCTACTTTTCCCGCAACCTTGGAGTTTTTGTAAGTAATACCCGGCAGCTCAAAAACCTCTAGCAGTGGGAAGCGCCCCCTGGTATAAGAAAAACAGGAAAGGCCAAGTTCGGCTACGCCCCCAACTACATTTTCGTAAATATCAGGCGCTTTTCCCAAAGTTTCGCCCGGGTAGCTGGTAATTATCACTCGCCCCCCTGTGGCTTCTTCTATGGCTTTGCCCCAGGGTATAACAAGTTCTTTTTCGGCCGGGTGAGTGCCGGGAAAGAAATGGGCAAGTTTAAGCTCAAAAATTTGACCTTCCTCTGCGCCGCCGTTTCCTGTTGGGTTAGCCTCAGAGCCGCACCCGGTTAGGGTAAAAAACAGAGCTGCTATCATGCATAATGCTATTGTTAATGGCTGCCAATTTTTTTTTCGCTTCATGGTCATTACGGTCTTTAACCCCCTTAAATTATAATAATTTCCCGATGAAAATTAAAAAACCCCGGTAGGGGTTAATAAAAATCAATGCTCCTCCACGTTATATCACACTTGAGTTGCGCATATCCGCACCAAGAAAAAGTCGTACACAAGTAAGATATAACGTCAGGGCAAAAAATTTAACCTACCATACTACCGTACTAATTGCCATGCTACAAAAAATTATAAATTTTTAGCTTAACAGCCAAGACACACAAACTACCGTTCTACAAGACCTTACACGCAGCTTTTTGTTCCCGCTTTTTAAAGTATTATATATCTGGCTTTGGATTATTGTCAACAGCATTTTCATCAAGGGAGGGTAACTGCTGCTTCAAACATTTTAATTCGCCTGGAAAACCCGGCCGGTCCGGGGGACTAAAAAGCTGCAACCGCGGTTTAAACTGACTATATTGCTAACCTTATCGAGAACTTTTGCCCGGCTACAGGCTTCTTCCTTTATCTGACAAACAAACATTTTTAATGGTTGATTGTGCAAGATTTGTGGGCTACAATTAAAGAGCTGGAAAAATTATACCAATCATTATGATATTTAATTATTATACTATATCTTACAGGGAGAATGAGAAATGATTATCAGAAATAGAAAACTAATAGAATGGGTAGAAGAAACTCGAAAAATGTGCCAGCCTGACAAGGTCTGCTGGTGCGATGGTTCTAAAGAAGAAAGCGAACGCTTTTTTCAGCAAATGGTAGATTCTGGGGTAGCTATTCGTTTGAATCAAAAAAAACGCCCGGGCTGTTATTTATTCCGCAGCCACCCTTCTGATGTTACACGGATAGAAGAAAGAACTTTTATAGCCTCCAGAAGGAAAGAAGATGCAGGTCCTACCAATAATTGGGTAGATCCGATAGAACTAAAGAAAAGGATGACTGAGTTATATAAGG
>JAAZDU010000296.1 GCA_012512665.1 Bacillota bacterium
AAGGAACGGGTTCTTTTTTTAACTTTTTTTCCAGGCGAGCTTTTTCCTCTAAAAGTTGCTGCCTCAATCTATTATATCGCAAATGTTAACACCCCTGTTACAAGTAAGTCAACACAATGCGGACCAATTCCGCTAAAAAATCTCCAATAAGAGGTAAGTTTAATACAATTAAGCGCTGCAGAAGGTAGAAGGCCAGGGCCGCCATGAAAGTGGCACCTAAGGCAATTCCAAAACCCCTTATTATCCCTGCCAAAAAGTTAACAAAAATAAAACGCCTGGGGCTTTTCAAGTAGTTGTCATATTCGGTAAAGTTGAATTTCTCCATTTGCCGGGCCAGGTGAGTAACTTTATCTAGCAGAAGATCTATTTTAACCTCCCACCCGTCAGCATCCCTCCTCACCAGCCCACCTCCCGTAAAAATGTACAAAGAAGGGCTTTTATCTTTATTCTTCCCAAAAAGCCCTTCTTTTATTGGAGGATCTCTTATTTTATCTCGATAATAATTCTTTAACAACAGGAGAACAGCGCGGACAGACCTCACCTTCTATTTCTTCGCTGATCATCCAACAGCGCGGGCATTTTTCGCCCCGGGCCGGCTTTACTTCTATATAAATATCTTTAATGTTAAGCCCTGTTTCCAGCCTCTCTCTCTTTTCCCCCTGCATTTTTTCTGCTTCTTGAACGATACAGCCAGATACAATGAAAAGCTCAGCCAGGTCATCATTAAAATCTGCCAGCTGTTCGCGCCACTGTTGGGGAAGGTAAAGGATCAGCTCCGCCTGCAGTGAAGACCCAATCAGCTTTTCCTGGCGTGCCTTTTCCAGGGCCCGCATAACCTCTTCTCTTAGCTCTAAAAATGGCTTCCATTTCTTTTCAAGATCTTCATCGTAAAAACTAACAATATCCTCGGGCCAAGGCTCCAGGTAAACGCTCTCTTCCTTATCCCCGGGCAAATAATCCCATACTTCTTCTGCTGTAAAGGTTAAGACGGGGGCCATAAGGACTGTTAATGCCTTTAATATTTTATAAAGAACGGTCTGGCATCCTCTTCTCTGCTGAGACCAAGGCAAAGAACAGTAGAGCCGGTCCTTGACAACATCCAGGTAAAAACTGCTCATATCCACTGCGCTAAAATGATGTATGGCATAAAAGAGATGGTGAAATTCATAATTTTCATAGGCCTTTTCCACGTTCTTAGCCAGTCGCGCCAGGCGGTGCAGCGCCCACCTGTCCAGATTTTCCAGCCTTTGATAGGGCACCTGATCCGTTTCGGGGTCAAAATCCTGCAAGTTACCTAAGAGGAAACGGCAAGTATTGCGAATCTTCCTGTAAACCTCTGACAACTGCTTTAAAATATCGTTAGAAAGATGAATATCGCTGGTAAAATCAGCGCTTGAGACCCACAGCCGCAAAATGTCAGCACCGTAATCCTTAATTACTTTTTCCGGCAAGATGACATTCCCTAAAGACTTAGACATCTTCTTGCCTTCGGCATCCACCACCCAGCCGTGGCTGAGAACCTCTTTATAAGGCGGCAATCCTTTCGTTGCTACTGATGTCAGGAGAGAGGACTGAAACCAACCCCTATACTGGTCGCTACCTTCCAGATAGAGGTCTGCAGGCCAGCCCAGGTTATCCCTCTGCTGCAGCACTGCCTGGTGGGTTGACCCTGAATCAAACCAGACATCCATAATATCTGACTCTTTTCTAAAAGCTTTATTCCCGCAGTGGGGGCATGAAACATCCGGAGGTAAAATATCCTCAGCCTCATAGATATACCAGGCGTCAGAACCCTCTCTGGCAAAAAGCGTAGCTACTGCTTCAATGGTCTGCTCGTTTAAAAGATGTTTACCGCACTGTTTACAGTAAAAAATGGGTATAGGTACACCCCAAACCCTCTGCCGAGAAATGCACCAGTCCTGCCTGTCCCTGATCATGTTGTGCATTCTTTCTTTTCCCCAGCTGGGGGTCCACTTAACATTTTCCACAGCCTCCAGAGCTTCTTTTCTAAAGCCTTCAATGGAGGCAAACCACTGCTCTGTCGCCCTGAACAGAACAGGTTTTTTACAGCGCCAGCAATGAGGATACTGGTGTTCTATAAAGTCAAAGAAGAATAAAGAGCCTTCTCTCTCCAAAGCCTCAACCACAGCCTTATTCCCTTCTTCATAATAAATCCCGGCAAATTCTCCTGCCTCCTGCGTAAATACCCCCTTGTTATCAATAGGCGAGAAAATAGGGAGGTTATATTTAAGACCAGATTCATAATCCTCCTGGCCATGTCCAGGAGCGGTATGGACACAACCCGTTCCCTGATCAAGAGCAACATAATCAGCTAAAATAAGAGGGGAGCGCCGGTCAAACAGGGGGTGCCTGCAGACAACTCCTTCTAGCTCCTTCCCAGTAAAGCTAGCAACCACCTCGCCCTTTCCTTTGCCCGTTAGAGTTTCCACCTCCTCCAGCAGCTCCTCTGCCAAAAGTATATACTCTTTCCCCCAGCGCACCAGGAGATAACGATAATCTGGGTGTAGAGCAATAGCCATATTGGCAGGAATCGTCCAGGGAGTGGTAGTCCAGATAAGGCAATAGGCAGGTTTTAATGAAAAAAGGCCCTTATCTTCAACCACAGGAAATTTTACATAAATAGAAGGCGCGCGGCGCTGCCCGTATTCAATTTCTGCCTCAGCCAGCGCTGTCTCGCAGCGCGGGCACCAATAAACAGGCTTTAAGCCTTTATAAATATGACCACGGGCCGCCATGCGACCAAAAACACGGATCTGCTCCGCCTCAAAATCAGGAGTAAGCGTAAGATAAGGGTTTTCCCAGTCAGCCCATACTCCCAGGCGCTGAAACTGCTTGAGCTGTATATCCTTATATTCCAGGGCATAATCCCGGCAAAGACGCCTGAATTCAAGAGGTGAAATTTCATGGCGCCTTATTTTCCTTGTCTTTATTATCTGGTGTTCTATGGGCAGTCCGTGTGTATCCCAGCCAGGGACATAGGGAACATCGTAGCCTTTTAATAATTTATATTTATTAACAATATCTTTAAGAACCTTATTCAGGGCTGTTCCCATGTGAATATCGCCATTTGCATAGGGAGGACCATCATGGAGAATAAATTTTTCCTGCCCCCGCCTTTTCTCAAGGACCTTCTTGTAAATGTTGTTCTTCTGCCACCTGTCCAATATATCCGGTTCTCTCTGAGGAAGCCTGGCCCTCATGGGGAAATCAGTCCGTGGTAAATTAAGGGTCTCGCTGTAATCCTTCATTAAACTGTACCTCCCGAAAATAATAAAAATAATAAAATAAAAGATAGAAATAAAAAAACCGTCCTAAAGGGACGGGATATTTCCCGCGGTACCACCCTATTTGGCAACAAACCCGCTTATATAAAGATAACGGCTTTAATCCGTCTCCAGCTACTGCCCCTAAAACCGGGGTTTCGCTGCAGAAGCTCCCGGGTGATTTTCCAAAAGGTGTCCTGCCCGGCTCCCACCCTAAACCGGACTCTCTGTCAATAAACACCTAGTGTACTCTCCCGCTCATCGCTTTTCCTAGCTTGAAATTGTATGACTATATTATACCATTTAAGTAAAAAAATAATTCTTTTAAAAGAAAAGCTTACTCCTGGTCGCTGTTTGACTTTTCATCCTCTTCCTCCTGCAAATTAATCCAATCTTCCATTTCAAGGGAAGCCAATTGTGCTTCAACAAAAGAGCGGAAACGCATTTTAAAAACCTGGGCTTGTTTATGGAGTTCTTCATGCTCTGCTATAATCTTGCTAGCCTTATAACGTGCTTCTTCTATTATTCTTTGCGCTTCTTTTTCTGCCTCTTTGCGGATTAGTTCAGCTTCTTTGTTGGCATTTCTCTTTACTTCCTCGGCAGTCTCCTGCGCTACAATAATGGCATTGTGCAAAGT